>DASPLM010000295.1:0-5018 GCA_035627575.1 Caulobacteraceae bacterium
CACCGTGGCCCACCACCAGACGTGCAGCATGTGCACGGTCATGAAGCCCAGCGCCAGCCAGATTGTCAGCCCCAGCGCCGCACTCCCGCCGGCGCCGGCCAGCCATCCGGCCAGGAAGCCGCCGGCCCCGGCGAAAGCGAACACGAGGCCGAGCTTGCCCAGGTGCACCGCCAGCCGCTCGTTCTTGCCGAAGCCGTAGAGGCCGAAGCCCTGGATCGCCCACAGCGCCAGCCCCGCCGCCACCGTCACCGGCAGCACCGACCGCACCGGCGCCCCCAGCAGGGGCCCGGTGACCGCCGCCGCGGCGGTGATCACCGCCAGCACGATCATGGCCAGGGCGTCGGCGGCGCTGAAGAAGCGCACGGCGATGCGCCCGGCGTTGCGCGCCCGCGAGGAGACCAGCTGTTCAGGGCGGAACGGTCCGCGCCGGTTCTTCTGCGGCGGGGACTCGGTCATCCCCCGCGCCGCGTCGGCCGCCATGGCCTGCAGCCCGGCCACGTCGCGAGGTCCCGGCGAGCGGGCGGGGGCGGCGGCTTTCCTGAGCGGCGCGTTGGTCATGACATCCCGGGCTGAAACGTGGCGCCACCGTGCAGCAAGCCCCGTGCAAGTCCGGTTAAGCGGCGGGGTTAACGGGAGGTGAGGGGCAAGCTGCACCGATCCTGCACGCCACCCGTTCGGCGGCTGCACGCGGCTTGCGTTGACCTCGGCCGCCGAGTCCCGATGATGCTCCCATGCAGCGCACCATCCTGGTGGTCGACGACGACCCGCACATCCGCCAGCTCCTGGTCTTCGCCTTCGCCAAGGCGGGGCTGGAGACGCGCGAGGCGGCGGATGGGGAGGCGGCCCTTGCGGCGGTGGCGGAGCAGGCTCCGGACCTGGTGGTGCTGGACATCAACATGCCGAAGCTGAGCGGGCTGGAGGTCTGCCGCCGGCTGCGGGCGCAGGGCGATATCCCGATCCTCTTCCTGTCCTCGCGCGACGACGAGATCGACCGGGTGCTGGGGATCGAACTGGGCGGCGACGACTATGTGGTCAAGCCGTTCAGCCCGCGCGAGGTGACGGCCCGCGTCCAGGCCATCCTGCGCCGCGCCGGCGGGGCAGGGGCGGGGCCGGCCGAGGCGCCGGGCGTCGGCCGCGGCAAGCTGAGCCTGGACGTGGACGGCTGGGTCGCCCGCTGGGACGGAGCGGAGGTAGCCCTGACCGTCACCGAGTTCGGCATCCTCAAGGCCCTGGCGGCGGCGCCGTCCAAGGTGTTCACCCGCGACGCCATCATCGACCGGCTGCACGGCCCCGGCTTCGCCATCACCGACCGCACGATAGACAGCCACGTGCGCAACCTGCGCGCCAAGTTCGCCGCCGTCGGCGCGCCGGACGTGATCGAGACCCGGGCCGGGGTCGGCTACCGCCTCGGCGCCTGCATAGGCGCCGTCCAGAGCCAGGGCGCGTGATCCGCGCCGCCAAGGCACTGGTCAAGCGCCACTGGCCGCGCCTGAGGCTGCGGACCATCCTTCTGGCGGTGCTGTTGTTCGCGGCCGCCATGCCGGCGGTCGGCACCGTGTTCCTGCGGGTCTACGAGAACACCCTGGTGCGCCAGACCGAGGTCGAGCTGGTGGCGCAGGGGGCGGCCCTGGCCGCCGCCGCAGGCGCGCTCTGGCCGGGCGCTCCGGAGCCGACCCCGGCCGACCGCCGCGCCCCCGGCTACTACCGGCCCGAGCCGACCGCGGTGGACCTGCGTGGCGGGCGAGTCCTGCCGGAGCGCCCCCGCGCGGCGCCGGCGCGCACATCCGCCGATCCCGACGCCGTCGAGGCGGTGCGGCGGCTCAACCCGATCATCGACCGGACCACCCGGACGACCCTGGCGTCTGTGCTGGTGCTGGACCGCAACGGGCGGGTTCTCAGAGGGCTGGGCGCGGGCGGCAGTCTCGCCGGCCTGCCCGAGGTGCGGCAGGCCCTGGCGGGCCGGCCGGCCACGGTGATGCGCGACAACGCCGACTACCGGCCCACCTATTCCTTCGAATGGCTGAGCCGCGCCTCCTCGCTGCGGCTCCACCACGCCCGGCCGATCACCGTGGGAAACCGGGTGGTCGGCGTCCTGCTCCTGTCACGGTCTCCCCGCGCCCTGTTCCGGGGCATGTACGAGGATCGGGGCAAGCTGCTGCTGGGGCTGGGCGTGATCCTGGGGACCCTGGTGGTGCTGTCGGGCCTCGTCTCCCGCGGCGTCACCCGGCCCATCGAAGCCCTGAGCCGCGCCTCCCGCGAGGTGGCCGACGGCCGCGGCGCCGTCCCCGAGACGCCGCCGACGGCCGCCGTGGAGATCCAGGCGCTCTACGAGGACTTCCGCGCCATGGCCGCTGCGATCGAGCGCCGCTCCCGCTACCTCCGCGACTTCGCCGCCGCCGTCAGCCACGAGTTCAAGACGCCGCTGGCGGGCATCGGCGGCGCCGTGGAACTGCTGCAGGACCACGGTGCAAACATGAGCCCGACGGAGCGGGCGCGCTTCCTCGACGCCATCGCCGCGGGCAACGAGCGTCTCAACCACCTGGTCAGTCGCCTGCTGGAACTGGCTCGGGCGGACATGGCGGCGCCGGAAGCCGGCGCCCGGACCAGCGTGGCCACGGTCGCCTGGCGGGTCGCCGACGCTCTGGCGGCGCCGGGCTTCGCCATTGAGCCCGACCTGCCGGGGGGCCTGCCGCCCATCGCCATGCCGGAAGCGGCGCTCGAGAGCGTGCTCGCGGTCCTGTTCGAGAATGCCCGCCAGGCGGGGGCGACCCGGGCGGGCATGGCCGCGGCGGTGCAGGACGGCGTCGTCGCCCTGACGGTGTTCGACGACGGACCCGGCATCGGCGAGGCCGACCGGGAACGCCTGTTCGAGCCGTTCTTCACGACGCGCCGTGACACCGGGGGGACCGGCCTGGGCCTCCCGATCGCCCGCTCCCTGCTGTCCGCAAGCCACGGCTCGATCGAGATCGTCGATTCGGACGCCGGCGCCCGGTTCATGCTGACCCTGCCTCTGGCGGGCGAGGCCTGAGCCGCCTGCACCGCATCTGCACCGAAGCAGGACCGCCGCGACCATCGCCCGCGCGCCCTCCTGCGGCATGCTCCAGCCATGATCATGGAGAGCGCCATGCCGCCCGCCGCCGAAACCCGCCAGCCGTTCGCCCTCGAGGTCCATCCCGGAGAGGACCGCTGGCACTGGTCCGTGACCATGCCCGGCAAGGTCGCGGCGCGGGGCGACGCGCCCAACCGCGACGCCGCGTGGCGCTGCGGCGAACTGACGGCGGCGGCGATCGGCGCCTTCGGCCGCATCGGGCGGCGACGCTTCTGAGCCCGCCCTGCGACCAATTTCGCAAAGCCCGCGCGGCTTTATTGCGTCCTCCGAACGAACAGGCTATCCGGATCGCCGCCGGAGACGTGGCCGAGTGGCTGAAGGCAACGGTTTGCTAAATCGTCGTACCCTGTAAGGGGTACCGAGGGTTCGAATCCCTCCGTCTCCGCCATCTCCTTTCTTCCCCCTCAGCCCCGCATACAGCGGCGCTTTGTCGCTTGCGCCGAGACCTCCTTCGGCTAGCGTGGCCGTGAACACAGTTCAGAATCAGTTGGTTCTGTCGGGGGATAAGATGCGTCTTGGGCGTGGTCGTGGCTCGGGGGACCCCAGCCTGCAGTTGGCGTTTGCGTTCGACGAAGGCTCCGAAGCCGTCGCGCATCGGCAAAGTCGCGTCGTCAGCCCTCCCGTGAACGCCCTGGACATCAACGGCACCGACGAGGGCGAGACGCTCTCCGGCAACACCAGCGCCGACACGATCAACGGGTACGGCGGAGACGACTTCATAGTCGGAAGCGGCGGCGCCGACATCATCCACGGCGGGACAGGGAATGACACGATCCTGGGCGGCAGCACCTCGGGCTCCCGCGACCTCAATCGCGAAGACGACGCCGACCAGCTCTTCGGCGACGACGGCGCGGACACGATCAACGGGCTCACCGGGGACGACCTGATCGATGGGGGCGCGGGCGACGACATCTTGCGGGGCGACGAAGGCAACGACATCCTGGAAGGCGGCGAGGGCACCGATGCGGCCTACTACCGCTTCGACGATCTCGGCCTGACCACCGGCGTCGCCTTCAGCGCCACGGCCGTGGGAACGGCCGGCGAGGTCACCCAGTCGGACGGCCGGAGCGGAACAGACACGCTCCGCAGCATCGAGCGTGTAATCGTCTGGGGCACCAATCGGGACGATACGGTCTTCGGCTCTGCCGGCGACGACGAGTTGCTTGGCCGGGGCGGCCATGACCGACTCCTCGGCGGCCTCGGCGACGACAAGGTCGATGGCGGAAGCGGCGACGATATCCTGACGGGCGAGGGGGGCAGCGACCACCTCGTGGGCGGTATCGGGGCGGACCAGCTGATCGGCGGCTACAGCACCGAGAGCACGGCTCCCGTCGGATCGCCTCCGGACGGCGCCGACCTTCTGGACGGCGGCGCCGGCGACGACACCCTGCGAGGGCAGGACGGCGACGACCAGCTCCTGGGCGGCGACGGAGACGACAACCTTCGCGGCGATCATGGCGACGACACCCTGAACGGCGGCGCGGGGAACGACATCGCGGTCTATCGGTACCACGACCTGGGGCTCACCTCGGGCGTGGCGATCGACGCGTCGGTATTCGGGACGTCCTCGAACTTCACGTTCAGCGACGGCCGGGGCGGCGTCGACACCCTTGTCGACGTCGAGGAGGTTCTCGTCACCGGCACGAACCACGCCGACCAGCTGACGGGCGGCTCGGCCGACGACCAGTTGGAAGGCAACGACGGGGGCGACCTGCTCGACGGCGCGGACGGCGACGACATCCTCATCCAGGTCGGAGGGAATTCAACGATCAGCGGCGGCGCCGGCGACGATGCGATCTACCTGCGTGTGACATCCTCCGCGACGAACGCCTTCATCGGGGGCCATGATACGGTCGACGGCGGCGCCGGCACGGACACGGTGCTGCTGGAGTGGTCGAGCGGCAACGCC
>DASPLM010000296.1:0-2108 GCA_035627575.1 Caulobacteraceae bacterium
GCGGCGAGACCATGGCGATCTACGACGCCGCCATGCGCTACCAGGCCGAGGGCCGCTCCCTGGTGATCTTCGCCGGCAAGGAATACGGCACCGGCTCGTCGCGGGACTGGGCGGCGAAGGGCACGCGCCTTCTGGGCGTGCGCGCGGTCATCGCCGAGAGTTACGAGCGCATCCACCGCTCCAACCTCGTCGGGATGGGCGTGGTGCCGCTGCAGTTCAAGGTCGACGGCTGGTCCAAGCTGGGCCTGACGGGCGAGGAGATCGTCACCATCCGCGGCCTCGAGACCGTGCGTCCACGCCAGGAGCTGATGGTCGAGCTGTTCCGCCCGTCGGACGGAAAGATGGCCCGCTTCCCCGTCCGCTGCCGCATCGATACGCCGACCGAGCTGGAGTACTTCAAGGCCGGCGGCGTCATGCCCTACGTGCTGCGCAACCTCGCCCGCGCGGGGTAAGCGCTCGTCCCGGCGCGGGACCCGGGCCCTGGCCTGTCCCGCGCCGGAATCCGGCCGTCGGCGCGGCTCACGCATTGGTGAGCGGCGCGTTCCCGGGGGATCGGCTTTAAGGTGACGCCATGAAGCGTATCGCGCCGCTCTCCCTGCTGTTCCTCCTGGCCGCCCCGATGATGACGGGCGCCGCCCAGGCCCGACCGCCCGGCGCGCCGGTGGTCGTCGAGCTGTTCACCGCCCAGGGCTGTTCGGATTGTCCCGAGGCCAACCAGCTGCTGATGCGGCTGGCGGACGACGAGGACGTCATCGCCCTGACCTTCCCCGTGGACTACTGGGACTACCTCGGCTGGAAGGACACCTTCGCCCGGCCGGAGTTCTCCGCGCGGCAGCGGGCCTATCGGAAGGCCATGAACCTGCGCGACGTCTACACGCCGCAGATCGTGGTCGACGGCGCCCGCCAGCTGACGGCGGTCGAGGCCGACGAGGTCGAGGCGGCGGTGCGCGAAGAGGCCCGCCGCCCGGTCGATCCGCCGGACATGCAGTTCCTCGGCCGCGACCGGGTCGCCGTGGGAACGGGCAAGGTTCCCCGCGGCGGCGCCAGCGTCTGGCTGGTGCGCTACGACGACCATGTGCAGGAGGTGGCCGTCCGCCGGGGCGAGAACCGGGGCCAGACCGTGCGCCACGGCAACGTCGTGCGGCAGCTGGTCAAGGTCGGCGACTGGCGCGGCCGGCCCAAGCTGTTCCGCCTGCCCGAGGCCCAGACGCCGGACCTTGAGACGGTGGTGCTGGTGCAGGCCAACCGGACCGGCCGCATCGTCGCGGCCGGCCGGCGCTGAAGACGGGCGCGCGAGCCGCCCAACCGTCCCCTGGAGGGCCGGGGACGCGCAGCGGGACCCGGGGAGGCATGCCCGGGGCGCGACACTCATGCCACATTGGCCCCAAGGTCATGCGCGGGCCGACGCCTCGGCCGCTCCCCTTCCTGCGCAAGGGCTCGCGTCTCCCGAGGAAAAGCAAGCACCGGTATCCGACGCGAAGACCGTGGATGAACCCCTGACGCGAAAACGCCCGCGTGCCTGAGGGGGGGAGGAGCACGCGGGCGCATTTCGCTAGGAGGGCGTCGGACCGACCGGAGCCCCATCTCAATCCAGGGGGGCTGGGGGGGCTGTTCAGGATCCGGGACCTCGGCGTGACCCCGACCGGCCGACGGTCAGAATTTCGCGGCCCAAACAGGCGCGCTAACGACCGAATTGGGACCATTTCATGTTCCCGCGTGAAGCCTCGTTAATGAAGCCGGCGGGGCGTGTGCCCGGTGCAACAGCCACGCTTGCTGCGCCGGCAGGCGAACCTTTCCCGGTGGGACCCATTGTCTGCTGGCGGAATGACGAACTTGAGCTACGCTCCCGTCCGATGAGCCTCGACAGTTGGACCCCCGCCAGCCAACCGGGCACGGTCTTCTTCGACCGCCGCGAGCTGGACCTCATTCTCCGCCTCTATGGCCGGATGGTCGGCCTGGGCGAGTGGCGGGACTATTCCATCGACACGGCCGATGGCGCGGTCTTCTTCAGCGTATTCCGCCACACGGCCGAGAGCCCGCTCTACCGCATCGAGAAGCGGCCGGCCCTGCGCAACAGGCAGGGCATGTGGGCGGTGGTCGGCCAGGCC
>DASPLM010000297.1:0-2283 GCA_035627575.1 Caulobacteraceae bacterium
TGCTGCTGCTGGCCGGTTTCCCGTTCCTGCTCGTGGGGCTCGTCTGGGCCGTACAGGTCGGCTTCATCGGCGCGGGCGTCCTGCCGAGTTCCGGCTCGCTCGATGGCGACATCGCCGCATCGACGGCCTGGCTGGCGGTGACGGCGCCCATGGCATTGCTGGCGTCCGGCGCCTGGTACGGCGTGGCCTGGGTCGGCCACCAGGGCATCATCGACCTGGCCACCGGCGCCCGGAAGGTGGACCGGGCCAGCTATCCCGAGCTCTATAACCTCGTGGAGAACCTCTGCATCTCGCGAGGGCAGCCGGTCCCGGGCATTCGCGTCGCCGACACCGACGCGCTGAACGCCTGGGCCAGCGGCCTCAGCGACAAACGGTCCGTCATCACCGTCACCCGAGGCCTGCTGGAGACCTTGAACCGCGACGAACTGGAGTGCGTGCTGGCCCATGAGCTGACGCACATCATCAACCGCGACGTCCGCCTGACGGTGATCGCCGCCATCTTCGCGGGCGTGATCACCCTGGTGGCCGAGGTGTTCTTCCGCATCCTCGGCCGGTCCGGCGGCGGGAGCTCCAGCCGCTCCCGGGGCAAGGGCGGGGGAGGCGGGGCCGGCGCCCTGGTGCTGATCGCGATCGTGGCGGCGGCGGTCGCCTATCTGCTGGCCATCGTCATCCGCGCGATGATCTCGCAGAAGCGGGAGTACCTGGCCGACGCCGGCGCGGTTGAACTGACCAAGAACCCCGACGCCATGATCAGCGCCCTTCGCAAGATCGACGGCCGGGCGGCCATCCAGGCTCCGCGCGACATCCAGGCCATGTTCTTCGAGCACGAGGGCAAGGGCCTGTTCGCCAGCCACCCGCCGATCGAGAAGCGCATCGCGGCCCTGGTGAAGTTTGCGGCCGGTCGGGACTTCGGCGCCGCCTCGGCGACAGCGGTCCCTGCGGCGTGACCGTCAGGGCTCTTCCGGCGGCTTGTCCTCGAGCCGGACCCAGCCGCCGGGCTTGAGCACCTCCAGCGGGCGGAAGCGGGACTTGTAGTCCATCTTGGCCGAGCCGCGGACCCAGTAGCCCAGGTAGACGTAGGGCAGGCCGGTCAGGCGGGCCTGCAGCAGGTTGTCCAGGATGGCGAAGGACCCGAGGCTGCGCCGCGGCTCGCTGGTGTCGTAGAAGCTGTAGACCATCGACAGGCCGTCGCCGAGCAGGTCGACCAGGGCGCAGGCGACGAGGTCGCCCGGACCGCCGTCGGTCGAGGCGCGCCGGTACTCGATGATGTGCGTGCGCACCGCCGTGTCCTCGACCATGGCCACGTAGTCCGGCCAGGTCATGTCGCTCATGCCGCCGCCGCCGTGGCGGCTGTTGAGATAGCGTCTCAGCAGGTCGAACTGTTCGGTAGTCGCCTCCGCCTCGACGAGATGGCGGGTGAGGTCCGCATTCCGGTCCAGCACGCGCCGCTCGGAACGCGAGAACCGGTAGTCGTCCGCCGGGATGCGCGCCGAGACGCAAGCGTCGCACGCTTCGCAGGCCGGGCGGTAAGCGATGTTCTGGGAACGGCGGAAGCCGATCTGGGTCAGGCTGTCGTTGACCGACGGGCCTTCCGACAGCGGGAGGTGGGCGAACACCTTCCGTTCGTAGCGGCCGTCGAGGTAGGGGCACGGCGCGGGGGCCGTGAGATAGAAGCGCAGCTGACGGGTCGAAAAGTGCTGGGTCACGCCATTGCCGTCCTGGCCGTCCTGCGATTAGCCCCTATCCGTTCATCCCCGGCAAGACCCTTTTCCGACCGCCGTTACAGGCTGGAGTCGCTCGGCAGGACGGGCGCCTCGCGCAGGAGCACGATGGCGATGCGCCGGTTTCCGGCCAGGGTGGGATCGTCGGGATAGAGGGGATCGGAATTCGCCTTGCCCGACACCTGATAGATCCGGTCCGGGTCCACGCCGGCGCCCTGGATGATGGCGCGGGCGGAGTCGGCGCGGTTGGCCGACAGCGGCCAGTCCCCTTCGCTGCGGCGTCCGGCGGTGGCGCTGGTGTGGCCGGCAATGGTCACCCGGTTTGGCAGCTGGACGATGACCTTGGACACCGCGCGCAACAGCAGGCGGGCGCGGTCGTTCGGTTTGGCCGAGTTCGACTCGAACATCGAGCGGCCTTCCTGGTCGATCAGCTGGATGCGCAGGCCTTCCGGCGTCTGGTCGATCAGGATCTGCTTGGACAGTTCGGCCAGTTCCGGCATGTCGCGCATGGCCTGGCGCAGCGACTGGGCGGCGCTCTGGAAGGCGGCGTCCTCGCGGCGCG
>DASPLM010000298.1:0-2660 GCA_035627575.1 Caulobacteraceae bacterium
TGATGTTCGCGCCCGACCGGCCGGACAAGCTGATGTTCTACCGCGAGGAGGCGCCCGCCTCGTTCCGCATGGGGCATGAGCAGATGGCCCAGATCATCCTGCCGGCCAACAATCCGACCGGGGCCATGGCCTGCACGGACCTGCAGCGGAAGATCACCGACGATGCGGGCGCGCGCAGCGCCGTCGCCTGCGTGACGCCCGTGTGGCTGGACGGCAGGATGATCGGCGCCTTCGGCTCCAGCCTGGAACTGAGCGGCTACTTCCGGCGCGCGGTGGACCAGGGCCTGCCCGGCGCCGCCAACATGATCATCAGCCGCGACGGCCGCCTCGTCGCCTTTCCCGAATCCGAGGGGCCAGCGGCGAACGCCGCCGGGGTCGCCGAGTGGGAGGCCCGCTTCGACACGGACGGCCTGGCCGCTCTCATCCGCAAGGACGGCAAGCGCAGCGGCGTTGTGAAGAGCCCCGACGGCTCCCGGATCGTGGCTTACGGCCTGCTGCGCGGCCCCAACTGGTACTTTCTCGTCTCGCGCCCGACCTCGGCGGTCACGGCGGCGGCGGCGCTCTCGTCGCTGTGGGTGCTGGCGATCGGCATCGTGGCCTCGGTGCTGATCGTGGTCGCCGTGATGCTGCTGGCGCGCCGGACGGTGGTGTCGCCGCTGGGGCGGTTGCTGGCCTCGGCCCAAGCGGAGGGGGCGGCGCGCGGCAGCGGGCGCGACATCGCCGACATCGAGAACCGCCGCGACGAGATCGGCCTGCTGGCCCAGGCGCTGCGCTCGGAGCGCGAGCGGGCCGACGAGATCATGGACTCGCTCGAGGACCGGGTGCGCTGCCGCACCACCGAACTGGAGGCGGCGCTGCAGGAGAAGTCGCGCTTCCTGGCCAACATGAGCCACGAACTGCGCACGCCCCTGAATGGCGTGGTCGCCGTGTCCGAGGTGCTGGGCCAGCGGCAGAAATCCAGGAAGGACAGGGAGTTGGCCGAGGTGATCATCGCCTCCGGCCGCCTCCTGGAGCAGGTGCTGACCGACATCCTCGACGTCTCCAAGATCGAGGCGGGGCAGATGCGGCTGCAGGAATCGGACTTCGAACTGGAGACCCTGGTGCAGCAGATCGCCAGCCTGCACCGGGCCGCGGCCGAGGCGAAGGGGCTGAAGCTGGGCTGGACCATCGACGAGCGGGCCCGCGGCGCCTGGCGCGCCGACCCCGTCCGGCTGACGCAGATTCTGTCGAATCTACTGTCGAATGCCGTCAAGTTCACGGAATCCGGCCGCATCGACCTGCGCGTCGAGGCGACCGGCGAAGGCCTGTGCTTCAGCGTGCGCGACACGGGCATCGGCTTCGACGCCGAGACGGCGGCGCGGCTGTTCCAGCGCTTCGAGCAGGCCGACGCCTCGATCACCCGCCGCTTCGGCGGAACGGGACTGGGCCTGTCCATCTGCCGCTCGCTCGCCGCCCTGATGGGCGGGACCGTGGAGGCGCAGAGCTCGCCCGGCGAGGGCTCGGTGTTCCGCCTGATCGTCCCCCTGGCGCGGGCGGAGGCGCGCGCGCCCGAGGAGGCGTCGGCGGCCCAGGCCGCCGCTCCGCTGGACGGCGCCGTGCGCGTGCTGCTGGCGGAGGACCATCCGACCAACCAGAAGGTCGTGAAGCTCATCCTGGAGATGGCCGGCGTCATCCCGACGGTGGTCTCCAACGGACGGCAGGCGCTGGAGGCGCTGGCGTCGGACCGGTTCGACGCGGTCCTGATGGACATGCAGATGCCGGAGATGGACGGCCTGACCGCCACGGTCGAGCTGCGCCGGCGCGAGGCGGCGCAGGGATTGGTGCGCACGCCGGTGATCATGCTGACCGCCAACGCGCTGGACGAGCACGCCGCCGCCAGCCGGGAGGCCGGGGCGGACCTGCACGTGACCAAGCCGGTGCGGCCCGACATTCTGTTGGCGGCGATCTCGGAAGTGATCGGACAGGGCGCGGACGCCGGGACCGCGCCGCGGCGTCTGGCCGGCTAGGTTCCGGACAGCGCCTCCGCAGCGCACAGGCTGTTGGCGGCGATGGCGCCGCCGAACAGGGCGGTGACGCCCTCGGTCAGGGGCGGCAGCACGAAGGTCCGCTCCCCCTCGCGACGCAGCAGGCCCCGCTCCTGGGCCTCCCGCAGCACGCCGTTGACGTGGGGCCGCGAGACCGAGAACCGGCGCGACAGGTCGGACACCGACAGGTCCACCGGCGCGCCCGCGGCGACCTGCCAGTGCTTCAGCGCGAGGTGCACGATCATCAGCAGGCCGGCGACCCGCTCGGCGCTGAACCGGATGGCGGGGGCGAAATCGAGCGGGCGGAAGCCCCGGAAGAACAGCTCGGCCTGGGCGGTCGCGAAGCGGCCCAGCATGTCCGGCTCCTCGAGCCGGAACGCCACCTCGGCCGCAGCCGGTGCGACCATGCCGGCCGCCGACAGCTGGCGCCGCCAGCGGTCGCGGTGCAGGTCCAGGAACTTGTCGGTGGGCAGCAGCCGCTGGCCGACGCCCGCGGGGGCCAGGTAGCCGCCCCACTGCATCAGGGCCAGCATGGCCGAGACCCGGCCCGGGCTGCAGATGCCGTAGGCCGCGCAGGCGGCGCGAAGGGCCCGCGGCGTCAGGCCTTCCGGCGTGCTGCGGTGCAGGTGCAACGCC
>DASPLM010000299.1:0-7754 GCA_035627575.1 Caulobacteraceae bacterium
ACGGCGTCACCCCCGACATCACCGTTCTGGGCGCATCGCTGGCCAACGGTCGCCCGATCGCCGCCATCGCCGGCCGCGTAGAGCCCATGCGCGCAGTCCCGGGCGCCGGGCGCCGCGTGGCTGGACCGGCGATCGCCGCCGTCTGCGCGACCCTGTCCCGCGTCGAGCGTGACGACGTCCCGGACGCGCTTCGTCTGCGCGGCGCCGAGATCGAGGCCGAGGTGGACGCCCGCCTCCGCCAGTCTGGCGCCGACGTCTGGCTCGGCGTCTACGGCGACCCCACATGGAGCCTGATCTCCGCCCATGCCGACGATGGGATCGACGGCGAGGCGCTGGAGGCGGCCCTGGCTACGGACCTCGCCGCTCGGGGAGTCCTGAGTTTCGGCGCACACGTGCCGTCGCTGGCCACCAACGACCAAGTCGTCGCCCGCCTGCTCGACGCATACGATGCGGCTCTGCCGCGCCTTGTGGACCGGGCCCATCGCGGCGAGTTCGCGCCGCGCCTGCGCCGGAGCGCGCTGGCGCAATGATCCGCAAGGCAGACCTGGGTCTGGGCGCCGCCCAGTTCGGCATGGACCACGGCGTGTCCAACCTGCGCGGCCGCGTGCCCGAGGACGAGGTGCGCCTGATCCTCGATACGGCCGCGATCAACGGCGTGGCCGTGGTGGACACCGCGCCGGCCTACGGCGACAGCGAGCGCCTGCTCGGCCAGAGCTGGCCGTTCCCCAGCCCGTTCCGGGTTGTGGCTCGCACGGTGCCGCTGGACGAAGGTCTGGATCGGGTGGAGACCCGCGCCCGCCGCTCTCTCGAACGCATGGGCCTCTCGCGCGGCTACGCGCTTCTGGTTCAGTCGGCCGACGACCTGCTCGGACCGGACGGCCCGAAGCTGTGGGATCGGCTCCAGCGCCTCCGCGACGAAGGCGTGTTCCAGAAGATCGGCGTCTCCGTCTATGCCTCCGACGAGCCGGTGCTGCTGGCCCGGCGCTTCCGGCCCGACCTGATCCAGCTGCCCTGTTCCCTGCTTGACCAGCGCCCCGTCCGTGACGGCACGCTGCGGGCCCTGGCCGACCTGGGCGTCGAGGTGCACCTGCGCTCGATCTTCCTGCAGGGGCTGCTGTTCATCGATCGCGACCGCCTGCCGCCGGGCCTCGCGGATGCCGGGCCGCGCCTGTCGCGCATCCGCCGGGCCCTGGCTGAGGCCGGGGCCGACCCGTTGCGGGCGGCGCTCGCCTTCGCCCAGACCCGTCCGGAGGCCTCAACGGCGGTGGTGGGGGTAACCTCCGCAGCGGAACTGCGCGCGATCCTGGCCGCCTCGCACGCGCCCGTTCCCGACCTGGACTGGGCCAGCCTGGCGCTCGACGATCCGCGCGCGCTGGATCCGCGCCGCTGGACCGAAGAGCCGCCCCGGGCCGTCAGTAGCGCAGCCTGACCCCGACGAAGCCGGAGAGCCCCGGTTCACCGTAGCCCAGCACCTCCTGGTAGCGGGCGTCGAACAGGTTCTCGACACGCGCCGTCAGCTCCAGTTCGGGCGTCAGCCGATAACCGCCGGCGAGATCCATGGTGACGAAGCCGTCGCGCACGCCGGTTCCGAACCCGTCCACATCCGTCTGCTCGCTCTCTCCCCGCAGGGTGGCCGCGGCGCGGAACCGGTCGCCTTGCCAGAAGGCGCTCAGCGAGCCGGCGTGCTCGGGCACGCGCAGCAGCCGCAACCCGGTCGAGCGGTCCACCGCGTCCGTGTAGGTGTATGCCGCCCGCAGGCTGAACCCCGCCGCCAGCACGGCGCGGGCTTCCAGTTCCGCCCCGTCCGCCGTGGTGCGGCTGATGTTCTCGTAGCGGCCGCCGACATAGGCGATCTGATCGACGACATCGAGGCGGAAGGCGGTGGCGGAGGCTTCGAACCGCCGGTCCGGAGAGCGCCAGCCCAGGGTCACGTCCCAACCCTCGGCGGACTCCGGCGTCAGCGGGAGGGCCGGCGCGAAGCAGAAATCGCACAGGATCTGGCTGATGGTCGGCGTCTTGAAGCCCTGGCCGAATGACGCCCCGGCCCGGAACCCGCCGCCGAGGTCGCCGGCAAGGGAGGCGCGGAAGGTCGTCTCTCCGTCAAACTCGCCGGGCGCGTCGTGACGTACGCCGAGCGTCGCGTTGAACCCCTCCCACGGCGTGAACCGCGCCACGGCGAAGACGGAGGTGGTCGACAGCTCCGCATCGGCGAAGCTCGCGTCGCCGCGAATGTCCTCGTGCTCGACCCCGCCGGTGAACCCCCATCGATCGGAAGGGCGATCGCGCTCGGCGACATAGCGCCAGACCTGCCGGTCTCCGGTGAAGATGGAAGCGAAACCGCCATGGCTGACGCGTTCGATGTCGTGCAGGTTCAGGCTCACGCTGTGCCGAAGGCCGAGCGCATCGATCTCGACCCGCCCGTAACCGGACCAGATCCGGTTCTCGGAGCGGTCGCCGGTGTCGGCGAGCAGGAAGGCCGGCGCCGGGTAGCCGTCGAGGTCGATGCGGCTGTCGGTATAGCGGATACGCCCGTCCGCCTCGACAGCCGGGCTCAGGCGAACGCGGCCGGCGAGGCTCGCGGTCCAGGTCTCGAAGCCGTCCTTTTCGGTATTCCCATCCGCCTCATCGGCCTTGGAGATGCCCCCCGTGCGCAGCGCGCTCACCGACGCCGAGACCGCGTGCGTTTCACTGGCCGTTCCGACCGCCGCCCACCCACGTATCGTGTCGAAGGAGCCGGCCTCCAGATCGACGGCGAGGCCGTCCACCTCGCGGGTGGTCAGGGCTACGACCCCGCCGATGGCGCTCGAGCCCCAGAGCGAACTCTGCGGACCAGACAGCACCTCGATCCGGTCCACGTCGGCCAGCAGCAGGCTGGAGAAGTCGTAGGCGCCGGAGGGCGACGAAGGATCGTTCACCGGCACGCCGTCGACCAGGACCAGCGTCTTGTCGGCGGTCGCGCCGCGCAGGCGGACGGACGTCTGCCCTCCGAACGCGCCTTCGCTGTAGAGGCTCACGCCCGGCACGCTGTTCAGGACGTCGGCGGCGAAGACGGCGCCGCTCGCCTCGATCTCCTCTGCGTCGATGACGTGGACGCCCGGGGCGTCGACCGGCGTCGTCGGCAGGCGCGCGGCGGTGACGACCACCTCGTCCACTGCGGGGACGGCTTCCTCGGCCGTGAGAGGCGAGGCGAGGGTGAGGCCCAGAAGGGCGGAGGCGGCGAACAGTCGTACGCGCATGGCGCAGGTCTCCCATGGGGATCCCGCGCGGCGCCGCGAGCGATGAAGGGCGACATCGCGGACGCGCCGGTCCGCGGTCGCCTCGACGGAAGACGCACGCGCCTTCACGCGCCAACGGCCTGGACCCGGACCGGGGACGAGCGACTGCGGCGGCAGGTCTCCTGGCTTGCGGGTCGATGGGCGCCGCGTCCTCGCCTTCCCGGACCTGGTCCAGTGGCGCCGACCCAAGGGGCCGGACGGACGCGGGCCTGCCGCACACAGTTGCGGGCACAGCCGCGGACTTGGAGCGTGACCTCCGCACCGCGTTCCCTCTTGGCCTTCGCGTGAACGAAGGAACCGCCTGCAGCCGATATGACGGAGCCTGGCGCGCCGGGCAAGCGATCCGGCTCAGCCGATGCCGAGTTCCGCCCGCTTCTTGCGCGTCAGCTTGTCGGCGATCAAACCGTGGGCGGTCTTCAGGTAGGCGGTCAGCTGCTCATCGGGCAGCACGTCGGAGGACTTCAGCAGCACCCACTTGGCCCGGGCCATGTACGGCGCGGGCTCGGCCACGCCCTCTTCGCAGAGCTGTTCGAACGAGGCGTCCGACGCCTTGAAGGCGTAGCGCGGCTCCGCCTCGCCCTCGTGGCCCGCCACGGCGAACATCTTGTCGCCGACGCAATAGACCCGGTCCTGCCCCCACTTGATGCTGAGGGTGACCCCGGGCAGGGCCATGGCGGTCTGGTGGAAGGCGTCGGCGTTCATGGGCGCATGAACCGCCGACGCGTCCCGCGCGTCAAGGTCGCTGGATCAGGCGTCCACGCCGACGCCGATGGGGCAGGTCACACCCGTGCCGCCGATGCCGCAGTAGCCGCCCGGGTTCTTGGCGAGATAGCCCTGGTGGTAGTCTTCGGCATAGTAGAACGGCGGAGCCGGTGCGATCTCGGTGCTGATCGGGCCCAGGCCTCTCGCCGCCAGCGCCGCCTCGTACGTCGCCTTCGACGCCTCGGCCTCCCTGCGCTGCTCATCGTTCAGCCAGTAGATGGCCGAGCGGTACTGGGTGCCGATATCGTTGCCCTGGCGCATGCCCTGGGTGGGGTCGTGGTTCTCCCAGAACGCCTTCAGCAGTTCGGCGTAGCTGACCTCCCTGGGATTGAAGACCACCTGCACGGCCTCGGTGTGCCCGGTGCGTCCCGAGCAGACTTCCTCATAGGTCGGATTCGGCGTGTGGCCGCCGGCGTAGCCGACCGCGGTGACCCAGACGCCGGGCAGCTTCCAGAACACCCGCTCCACGCCCCAGAAGCAGCCCATGCCGAAGATCGCGGTCTCGAAGCCCTCAGGATACGGCCCCTTCAGCGGTCGTCCGGTGACGTAGTGCACCTCGTCGGTGCGCAGGGGTTCGGCGCGGCCGGGCAGGGCGCTGGCGGCGTCGGGGAGGTCGAGGGGCTTGCCGAACATGTGCGGGCTCCGGAAGGGTTGCGGGGGCGATATGGGATCGATGCGGTCATTTTGCATCCCGCGAGGCGAAGGACGCCAGCGGCCGAGGGGCGGCCCGCGAGCGGGACCAGTCGCCGCGCCCGCAAACAGCGCCTTGCCGCTTCCCCCGTCGTGCGATATCCCCCCGCCTTCGCGCGGCCGGAACGAACGTTCCGCCGGCCGTGGGGTGAGGTGGCCGAGTGGTTGAAGGCGCACGCCTGGAACGCGTGTATAGGTGAAAGCCTATCGAGGGTTCGAATCCCTCTCTCACCGCCACCGGGCCGCGTTCAGCGCCCGGGCGCCGGACGCATCCTCCGCCATCGATCCCGTTGCAGACGCGGCGCGGCTTCCGCCTTGAGATGCGCTGCCATCGGCGGCCAGATCCTGGGACCCGCAGGCAAGAACTCGGGCGCGGCGGGAACCGGGCCCCGTCTTCAGCAATTGAAGGACCGCACCAAAGACATCTGTGCACTAACCGAGGAGGACGGCGTATGAACCCACGGACCAATCGCAAGGCAGGCGTTCTGATTGTCGGTGGACTGGCCATCGCAGGTCTCGGCCTGGGCGGCTGCGCCACCACGGCCTACGTGGACGAACGGGTCGCCGTCGTGGACGCCCGGGTCAGCGCCCTCGAGGCGCGGGTCACGGACGCGCAACAGCGCGCCGACTCCGCCGGCGCCGAGGCCGGCCGCGCCCACCAGCGGTTGGACGCCCTTGAGAGCCGGGTCAACAGTCTCGAGCAGCGTCCGCTGAGGACGCCGCGCGGCTAGGGCGGGAGAGCACGGAATGCGCGAGGTGAGGCGGGTCGCCTGCCCATTGGCTTTCGGCCTGCTCCTCGCCGGCGCATTCCACACGTCTGCCGCCGCGGCGCCTGAGTTGTCCTTCGACGACGAAGCGCCGCCTGCCGTCGAGGAGGCCCTGTCGCCGGACGACGCCTCCTCAGGAGCCGAGGCGTCTGAAGTGGTGAAGCGGTTCGCGCGATGGGTCATCGCCAGCGACGATCATGCCGGCCGGCCCTTCGCCGTCGTGGACAAGGTCCGCGCCCGCGTCTTCGTCTACGACAGCCGCGGGCGTCTCAGCGGGTCCGCGCCGGTCCTGATCGGTTCGGCGATGAGCGACGAGACATCGCCCGAGGTCGGTGAACTGGAACTCGTCCACATTCCCCCGGATATGCGCACCACCGGCGCCGGCCGCTTCGACGCCTATCTCGGCGCCGCCAAGGGAGAGGCGCCCGAGGTCCTCTGGCTCGACTACGACAGCGGCCTGTCACTGCACCCGGTCATCACGGGCAACAAGAAGCAGCAGCGTCTGCGGCGCCTGGCGACGGCCACGCCCCTGGATAACCGCATCACCTTCGGCTGCATCAACGTGCCGGCCGACTTCTATCAGGAGGTGGTCCGCACCGCCTTCGAGCGCCGAGGCGCGGTCTACATCCTTCCGGAGACCCGGGATCTGGAGGCGGTGTTCCCGGACTTCCGCTGGAATCGCCGCGATCGGAATTTCGTCGCCGCCGCCGCCGGCCCCGACGCGAAGCAAGCGAACTCCCGCTCGGGGAAGCACGAGCCTGAGAAGCTCTCGACGCTCCTCGGGTTCTAGTCGCCGCCCTTCATCCATTCGCCGGTCAGAGCGGCCGCTGCACGCACCGCGACCACCGGTCGCGCCGGCCGCAACTTCGTCAGTGGTCGTGCGACCTGCTGTCGCACGGCCCCTGTGCGTAACGGCGTTACATCTTGTTGGTTTCAGTGGGAAATCGTTGCGGGTCAAGGCTTAGCCCGCCGCTGCGCGACCCGTGCCCGCGACGCGGGCCGACGGTCCTCCCGACGCTCCGGGCGGCGCTTACAGGTTTGTTAGTTCCCGCCGGCCGATGAGCGAGGCTGGGGGCGGGTCGATTTCCGGCGTTCCGCTCCGACGCCTTCCGAGGGTGCTGGCCAGAACTCCGGTGACGGTCAGTCGCCCCGGCAGATTTGGGCCGCGAGGCCGCGTCCGGGTGGAGTGACGTCGACGTGTTCCTGAGCAACCTGAAGATCTCTCGCAAGCTGATGCTCGCGTTCGCGGCGGTGTTCCTTGCCATCGGCGCCATGGGCGGGACGCTGCTCTGGAGCATGCAGTCACTGGGCAAGGCGGGGGATGCGCGCAGCGTCGCCAACCGAGTGGTCCGCAACACGGCGGCGGCCGAGTTTTCGCTGGCGCGCCAGGAGAACAGCTTCCGCGGCTATGTGATCTCGGTCGATCCCTACTACATCGAACGGGCCAACAAGCACCGTGCCACCTTCAAGGGCGTGCTGAAAGACCTGCGCGCCGACGCCGACGCCGAGGCGCTGGCCCGCATCGACGAGACGGAACGCGCCGCCGACATCTGGTTCACCCGGATCGTGGAAGCGGGCGAGGCGCTGGCCGGCAATCCCGCCACCCATGGGCAGGCTGTCGCACTGATCGGCCGCGACGGACCCGCCGACGACCTGATGGGCAAGGCGGAAGAGGCGCTTGATGCACTCAAGACGCTGAGCACGGCCGATCTGGATGCAGCGGCCAAGGCGCAGGACGCGGCGCGCAAGGCCGCTGAACTGACCCTGATGGTCGGCCTCGCCATCGCCGGTTTCGTCGCCATGGTCATGGGTTGGCTGCTTTCGCGCGCCATCGGCAAACCGGTCGTCGCCATGACCGCCGCGATGCGCCGCCTGGCTGCGGGCGACAAGACGATCGAGGTGCCGGCGCTCGGCCGCAAGGACGAGATCGGCGAGATGGCCGAGGCTGTCCTCGCCTTCAAGCAGGCCGCCATCGAGAAGGACGAACTGGAAGCCGCTGCCGTCGCGAACCGCACCGCGGCTGAGCAGGAGCGCGCCCGCAACGAGGCGATCAAGGCCAAGGAAGCCGCCGAGGATCACGTCACCGTCGGCGCCCTTGGGCGCGGCCTGTCGGCCCTGGCCGCTGGGGACCTGACCTATCGCATCGAGGAAGAGTTCGCCGATCGTTCGCGGCAGCTCAAGACGGACTTCAACGCGGCGATGGGGCAGTTGCAGGACGCGATGGGTGTGGTTGTGTCGAACGTGCGTTCGATCCGCTCGG
>DASPLM010000300.1:0-2929 GCA_035627575.1 Caulobacteraceae bacterium
GACGCGCGACAAGGAGCTGGCGGCGCTGGGCGCGGCGCTGTCGCGCTGGGAACTGGTGCCCGATGGCAGCGAGGGCTACCGCAAGGCGGAGGTCACGGCCGGGGGCGTGGACACGCGCGAGCTCAACCAGCAGTCGATGGAAAGCAAGCGCCAGCCGGGGCTGCATTTCATCGGCGAGGTGGTGGACGTCACCGGCTGGCTCGGCGGCTACAACTTCCAGTGGGCCTGGTCCTCGGGATGGGCGGCGGGCCAGGCGGTCTAGCCCGGCTGACCGTTGCGGGCCCGGTCTCTTCGTCCTTCGACAGGCTCAGGATGAGGAGACCTATTGAGGCGCCGTCTACAATCGTCCTCCTGAGCCTGTCGAAGGACGAGGACGACGCACCACGCCAGCCGGGTCCGTGTGGTTCGTGGATAAACAAAGAAGGCGCCCCTGTGCGGGACGCCCTCCAGCAAATCTCGGGATGGCCGGCCGGCGGTGTTCCGCTCCGGCCGGTGACTCCGCCTCAGAACCAGACGGCGGCCTGGGCGGTCGAGGTCAGGGCCAGCACCGGCGCCAGCGGGAGCGCGGCGAGGAACAGGCCGGCGACGTTGCTGATCTTGCGGGCGAGCTTGGACATCGGAGGGTTCGTTTCTTTCGCTGTGACGGGTGTGGGCGGGTTGGTCGGGATCAGAAGAGGATGGCGGCCTGGGCGCTCGAGGCGAAGGCGACGACGGGGGCCAGCGGCAGGAGCGCGAGGAACAGGCCGGCGGTGTTGGAGATCTGGCGGACGAGCTTGGACATGACGGTGGTTCTTTTCCTGAGGGGTCGGGGTTGATCAGAAGAGGACGGCGGCTTCGGCGGCCGAGGCGAAGGCGAGGAACGGCGCGAGCGGCAGGAGGGCCAGCAGGAGGCCGGCGGTGTTGCTGATCTGGCGGGCGAGCTTGGACATGACTGACTTCCGTTTCCTGAGTGAGGGGCCTGTGTGCCGGCCCGTTGGAAGTCTGTATGGCGGGTCAGTATTGGAAGGTCGAGTTAAGTCTTCGCAATAGAATTAAGCCTGCGTAATGTGAACATTACAGAGTAGTTAGGTTGCGGTTTGTTTAGATTTCCCCGGACCGCGGAAATGCTTGCCGGACTTGGCCTTGCGGCGGAATGTCCCTATTCCGGAAGAGTCATGCGCCACAGAGCGTTCGGGGAAACCGCCTGATGAAATCGAGTTCGATTCTGCGCGGCGCGGCCGCGGCCGCCGCCATTGTCTGCATCGCCGGCGGTTCGTTCGCCTGGGCCCAGGGCGCGCCGGCGGGGGGTTCCGGCTACCGCGACCCGCCCGCGCCCATCGCCCAGATCCTCGACGCGGCCCCGACGCCCGCGGTGGCGCTGAGCCCCGACCGCCGCACCCTGGCCCTGCTGGGCCGCGAGAACCTGCCGAAGATCGCCGCCGTCGCCGAGCCGATCCTCAAGCTGGCCGGCTACCGCCTGAACCCGCGCACCCGCGGGCCGGTGGAGCAGCGGGCGAACTGGCTCAACGCCCTCAGCTTCCAGGATCTCGCGGGCGGAGAGGCGCGCCCGGTTGCGCTGCCGGCCGGCGCGCGCTTCATGAGCCCGTCCTGGTCGCCGGACGGCAGGTCCATGGCCTTCCTGGTGGAGGCCGAGGGCGGGCTGGAACTGTGGGTCGCCGACGTCGCCTCGGCGAGGGCGCGCAGGCTGACCGACGCGCGGGTCAGCGCCGCCTGGGGCGGCGCCTACAGCTGGCTGCCCGACAGCTCTGCCGTGCTGGCGCGGCTGACGCCGGAAGTCCAGGGCGCCGCCCCGGAGGCGCCGCGCGCGCCCGGCGGGCCGCTGGTGCAGGAGAACAAGGGCCGCGCCACGCCCGGCCGCACCTATCAGGACCTGCTGTCCAACCCGGCCGACGAGGCCCTGTTCGACCACTACTTCACGGTCCAGCTGGCGCGGGTTTCGCTGAAGGACGGCGCGATCCAGCCCCTGGGTCAGCCCGGGCTCTACGCCGGAGCGGCCGTGTCGCCCGATGGCCGCTACATCCTGACCACGCGGCTGAAGCGGCCCTACAGCTACATCGTGCCCGCCAGCCGCTTCCCGACCGAGGTCAATGTGGTCGACTGGTCGGGCGGCGTCATCAAGCAGGTGGTGGACCGCCCGCTGGCCGACGACATCCCGCCGCCCTTCGACGCTGTGGTGACGGGGCCGCGCTCCTTCTCCTGGCGGGACGACGCGCCAGCCACCCTGGTCTGGGCCGAAGCCCAGGACGGCGGCGACCCGCGCAAGAAGGTGGCCGTGCACGACCGCGTCTACATGCAGGCCGCGCCGTTCAAGGCCGCGCCCACGACCCTGGTCGACCTCGAGCAGCGCTACGGCGGCGTGCAGTGGGGCCGCAGCAACTTCGCCATCGTCAACTCGGCCTGGTGGGATACGCGGAACGAGAAGCGCATCGCCGTCGATCCGTCCAGGCCCGGCGAGGGCCGCGTGCTGATCGAGCGCAACTACCAGGACCAGTACGGCGACCCGGGCGACGTCGTCATGCGGCCGACGCCGAACGGCCGCGCGCTGATCCACTTCACGCCCGACGGCAAGGGCGTGTTCATGACGGGGCAGGGGGCGCGCCGCGAAGGCGACTTCCCGTTCCTGTCGCGCATGGCCATCGCCGACGCCTCGATGAAGAAGCTGTGGGAAGCGGGAGCCAGCCACTACGAGCCGATCGTGGCCCTGGCCGACGACAAGGGCGCGCGCCTGATCACCCAGCGCCAGAGCCGCACCGACGCGCCGAACTACTTCCTGCGCACGGTCGGCGCGGGCGAGCCTGTCGCCCTGACCCGCTTCGAGGACAAGGCGCCCCAATTCGCCGGCGTGACCAAGCAGCTGATCACCTACAAGCGCGCCGACGGCCTGCCGCTGTCGGGCACGCTGTATCTGCCGGCCGGCTACGACGCCCGG
>DASPLM010000301.1:0-2896 GCA_035627575.1 Caulobacteraceae bacterium
AACTGCGCGCTCGGCCTGTCGCAATTGAAGCGGCTGGACGCCTTCATCGCCCGTCGCCGCGCCCTGGCCGCGCTCTACGCCGAGCGCCTCGCCCCGCTCGCGCCGCTGGTCCAGCTTCCGCCCGTCACGGACGGGACCGAGCCCGCGCTTCACCTGCTGGCCGCGCGCATCGACTTCGAGACCGCGGGCCTCAGCCGCGCCGACCTGATGGAGCGCCTGCGCGCCCGCGGCGTTGGCAGCCAGGTCCACTACATCCCCGTGCACCGCCAGCCGTACTGGCGCGCGCGGTCGAGGACGCCGGCCCTGCCCGGCGCCGACGCCTGGTACGCCTCGACCCTGAGCCTGCCCCTCTATCCCGCCATGGCCGACAGTGACGTCGATCGCGTCATCGACGCCCTTGCCGAGGCGCTCGGCCGATGAGCGTCCAGCCCATCCGCCTGCGCCCCGCGGGGCACGAGGACGCCCGGCCGGTCTGGATCTGGCGCAACGACCCGGTCGCGCGCGCGGCCTCGCACCAGACCCTGCCCATCCCCTGGGACATGCACGAGCTGTGGTGGAAGTCGTCGCTCGGGCGCGCCGACCGCATCCTGTTGATCGGCGAAGACGCGCAGGGCGCCGCCGTCGGCATGGTCCGCTTCGACGTCTTCAATCGCAGCCGCTGGCTCGTGGGCATCCACGTCGCGCCGGAGCGACGCGGCCAAGGCTGGGGCCGGGCCCTGCTGGCCGCAGGCCTCGAGCGCATGGCCACGCGGCACGGGGCGACGCGCTTCGCCGCGGAGATAAAGGAAGACAACGCCGCCTCGCGGCGCCTGTTCGTCTCCTGCGGCTTCGGCCGGGCGGAGGGCGACCTCGTCTGGACCCTGGACCGCCCCGCCGCCGAGGCCGCCGCGTGAGCCCCGAGGTCTCCATAGCCGGCCGGCCCATCGGCGAGGCCCACAGCCCCTATGTGATCTGCGAACTGAGCGGCAACCATAACGGCTCTCTCGAGCGCGCGCTGGCGCTGCTGGACGCCGCCGCCGGGACCGGCGCCGACGCGATCAAGCTGCAGACCTATACGCCCGACACCATCACCATCGCTTCGGACCGGCCGGACTTCCGCATCGGCGGCGGCCCCTGGGACGGCCGCACCCTGCACGACCTCTACGGCGAGGCGCACACCCCCTACGCCTGGCACAGGATCCTGTTCGAGCGGGCTGCGGAGCTCGGCGTCACCATCTTCTCCACGCCCTTCGACGAAACGGCCATCGAGCTGCTCGAGAGCCTGGGGGCGCCGGCCTACAAGATCGCCTCCTTCGAGGCCGTCGACCTGCCGCTCATCGCCGAGGTGGCGCGGCTGAGGAAGCCGATGATCGTCTCGACGGGGCTGGCCTCGCTGGACGAGATCGGCGCGGCGGTCGAGGCGGCGCGGACCAACGGCTGCGACCAGCTCGTCCTGCTCCACTGCATCAGCGCCTACCCGGCCCCGGTCGAGGAGGCGAACGTCCGAACCGTGCCCGACCTGGGCGCCCGCTTCGGCTGCGTCTCGGGCCTGTCGGACCACACCATGGGCTCGGCGGCGGCCATCGCCTCCATCGCGCTGGGCGGCTCGGTGGTCGAGAAGCACTTTACCCTCGCACGCGCCGACGGCGGGCCGGATGCAGGCTTCAGCCTGGAGCCCGCCGAGTTCGCCGCCCTGGTGCGCGACTGCAAGGACGCCTGGGCCGCGCTCGGCCGGGTCCACTACGACCTGAAGGGATCGGAGCGCGCCAACGCCGCCTTCCGCCGCTCGCTCTACGTCGTCGCCGACGTGGCGGCCGGGCAGGTGCTGGGGCGCGAGCACGTTCGCTCCATCCGCCCCGGCTATGGTCTTCCGCCGGCCGACCTTCCGGCCGTCCTCGGCCGCGCCGCCGCTCGCGACCTGCAGCGCGGCGAGGCCCTGTCGTGGGACATGATCGCATGATCCTCGGCGTATTGCAGGCGCGGGCCGACGGGCCCCGGATGCCCGGCCGGGCGATGAAGCCGATCCTCGGCATGCCCATGATCGGGCGGCAGCTGGAGCGCCTCGCCCGTTGCGAAAGCCTCGACCGGCTGGTGGTGGCGACCAGCTTCGACCCGTCCGACGACGCCCTGGCGGCCTATGTCGAGGGGTTGGGGGTGCGCGTGTTCCGCGGCGGAGTGATCGATGTGCTCGGCCGGGTGCAGGGCGCGGCCATCGCCCATGGTCCGGCGACCCACGTCGCCCACCTGAACGCCGCCTGCCCCCTGACCGATCCGGGCGTGGTCGACGCCTGCGTCTGGCTGCACGTGGAGGAGGGCGCCGACTACACTTCCAACACGCTCGACCGCTCCTATCCGGCCGGTCTCGACGTCGAGGTGACCACGGCGGCGGCCCTGACCGCGGCCTGGCGCGAGGCTTCTGATCCGCTCGAACGCGCCCAGCCCACCGCCTATCTCCTCAACCGCCCGGAGCGCTTCCGCCACGCCCAGCTGGTGCAGTCAGCTCCCGTGGCAGGCCGCCGCTGGACGGTGGAGACGACCGAGGACTTCGAGTTCGTCAGCCGCGTTTTCTACATGCTGTACCCCACCCGGCCGCGCTTCGAGCAGGCCGACGTGCTGGCCCTGTCCCTGGAGCGCCAGGCGGCCTGAGGCTCAGGCCTTCGCGGCAACGGCGGCCAGCAGGGCGTCCGCGGCCCGCTCCGCGCCGCGCCCGTCGCACAGCGCCGTCGCCGCCCGAGACAGGCGTCCGCGTCGTTCGGCCGAGCGCATCAGGCCGGTGAACGCCCGGTCCAGCGCCGCATCGAAATCGGTCGCCCGCGCGTCGGCCACGACAGCGGCCCCCGCGCGCTCCGCCGCCGCCGATCCCGGGACCTGATTGTCCGCCAGCACCACCAGCACGCCGGGCAGGCCGACCGTGCAG
>DASPLM010000302.1:0-11948 GCA_035627575.1 Caulobacteraceae bacterium
CCCTGGTGCCGACCAATCCGAACAAGCCCTACGACATGAAGGAGCTGATCCTGAAGGTCGTCGACGAGCAGGACTTCTTCGAGATTTCAGCCGACTACGCCAAGAACATCATCTGTGGCTTCGGCCGGATGGCGGGCAGCACGGTCGGCATCGTCGCCAACCAGCCCCAAGTGCTGGCGGGGGTCCTGGACATCGACAGCTCCAAGAAGGCCGCGCGCTTCGTGCGCTTCTGCGACGCCTTCAACATCCCCATCGTCACCTTCGTCGACGTGCCGGGCTTCATGCCGGGGACCAAGCAGGAGTACGGGGGCCTGATCAAGCACGGGGCCAAGCTGCTGTTCGCCTACGCCGAGGCGACCGTGCCCAAGGTGACAGTGATCACCCGCAAGGCCTACGGCGGCGCCTACGACGTCATGAGCTCAAAGCACCTGCGCGGCGACGTGAACTACGCCTGGCCGACGGCCGAGATCGCGGTCATGGGCGCCAAGGGGGCGGTGGAGATCATCTTCCGCGCCGAGGCGAAGGACCCCGAGAAGCTCGCCGCCCGCGAGGCCGAGTACAAGGACCGCTTCGCCAACCCGTTCGTGGCCGCCCAGCGCGGCTACATCGACGACGTCATCATGCCCCACGGCACCCGGCGGCGGATCATCCGCGCGCTGCGGACCCTCGAGAACAAGGAACTCGAGAACCCGTGGAAGAAGCACGACAACATTCCGCTGTGAGGCCTGAGCGTCTTCCGCCGAGCGGGGCCCCCCTCGTCCTTCGACAAGCTCAGGATGAGGCTACTTCCAAGTACCGCTGGAGAAGCGGCAGCGTGAGCAGTCAATCCTCGTCCTGAGCTTGACGAAGGACGAGGACTTTCCCGCACGCTCAGTCGGCCGCCGAGCGAAGCCACCCCTCCGCCTCCGCCCGCGTCATCCCGTCCCGCTGCGCCTTGGCCAACGGGTGGTCCGTCGGCTCCAGCAGCACCAGCGGCTGCAGGGCGCGGCCGGCGCTGAAGTCCAGCACCGCCTTCAGGTCCACGGCGCCTGGGTAACCCGAGATGTCGGTGGCGAGAAAGCCGTAGACCTCCTCAAGGTCGCCGCGCTGGCCGGTCTTCTGGACCTCGCGGGCGCGGTCGTAGTCCTCGCGGCCGACGCTGACCCAGACGGCGATGTCGAGGTAGCGGTGCTGCTCGCCCTTGAGGGGCAGGCCCAGCAGGCCGCGGACGAACCAGGCCTCGTCGCCCTTTCGGCAGAAGTCGCCTTCCAGCATCCACTCGCGCTCCCGCTGCCCGGGCGGCGTCGCCAGCCAGAAGGCGGGGGCGTGGAATTCGGCGACGGGGAGGGGGTCAGGGCTCGACATGGGCGCGGCCTAGCGCGGCGCGCGCCCGGTCGTCCAGCGTTGCTGACCCGATTCCCTTTCGCAGAGAGGTCGAGCGACGGCGTTCGATCGGCCTTAACCCCTTGGGTGCAGCATCGATCCGAACACGTGGAGCGGTGTCGTGTCCGAGGACGATCGTGAAAGCCGCAGCGCAACGGGCTTCTGGCTGGCGGGCGCGGCGGTCGTGGCGGCGATCTTTGTGGGGGTGCTGGTCTTCCCGCGCGGCGATGGCGGCGGGCCGGGCCTTCTGTCCGGCCGGTTCGCGCGTGCGCCGACCGCGCGCCTGGCGCAGGTCGCCAATGGGGCGGAGAACGAGCGCCGCCTGCGCCGGCTGATTCAGCGTGAATTCCCCGAGGCCCACATCGCCCTCATGGCTGCCGAGGCGGATGCCGGGGCAGGGGCGGGGGAGCGGCGCGCCGCCGCGTTCGCGGTGGTCCAGGACCTCATCCTGGACAATGCGGATCATCTGGCCGCGGCGCCCGCCGGGCGGCTCAGGGAATCGGTGCTGGCAGGCCGCGACCTGGTCATCGGTCTGCAGATCCAGGATGACGCGCTTTGCGCCGGATACGCCATGAAGGGCCTGGACCAGGCATCGGTGCTCAACGAGGCGTCGTGGAGCCTCGCCCTGGTGTCGGCCATGGCGGACCTGGATGCGATCGTCGCCGGGAAGGCGGAGCCGACGGTCTGGCCACGCCCGACGCCGTTCGACGCAGGCCTGCTGGCGGACAGGCTGAACGACTACGGCGTGGCCGATACGGCCATCCGCGATCTCGCCACGGGCCGGCTGCAGGCCGCGCCCGTGGCCGAGCAGTGCCGCATCTCCGTGGCCCTCTACCGCGCGCTCGCCGAGATGCCGCCGGAGAACACCGCCCGGATCAGCAGCCGGCTGGTCAGGGATTCGGCGGCGATGCTGCGCTCCCGCCGCTGATCAGTCACGCTTCGCCAGGGCCGCCGCCGCCACCCGCGCCACCTGGCCGTCCTGCGACGCGCTGGCGCCGCTGACGCCGACGGCGCCGATGGTCTTGCCGTCCACGACGATGGGCACGCCGCCGTCGATGGGCACCATGCGATCGACCAACAGCGGCCACAGACGGCCGTTGTTGAAGCCCTCGGTGAAGGCGCGGGACTCGCGTGCGAAGCGGGCGGCGGTGACGGCCTTGTCCTGGGCCACGCCGGTGGCGGCGTAGCCCGCGCCGTCGTCCTTGGCGAAGGCGACCAGCTCGCCAGAGGGCTCGACCACGGCGATGGCCAGGTTCCAGCCGTTGCGGCGGGCTTCCGCCAGCGCCGCGTCCAGCACGACCCGGGCGTCGCTGTAGCCGATCGGCATGCCGTAGGGGGCCGGCGGCGCCGGCGGGGGCAGGGGCGCGGGGGCCGGGGCGGCGGCGGCCGGCGCCGGCGCCTGGGGCGCGTTCTGGGCCTGGGCGGCGGAGGCGAGCAGGGCGGCGGCCGCGGCGGCCAGGGCGAGGATGCGCATTCGGTGTGAATCCTGTCGAACGTCGGTACGGTGACGCTTCGCCGCTAGGGTCCGATTACGGCCGAGGTTGGGCGCGACGGCCGCCCCTGGCCGTTCCTGTCGGAAGTTTAATCAGGCTCAGAAGCCGCCGTGCTCGTGCAGCCAGCACATGGCCTCGTCCAGGGTGAGGCCGTTGCGCTGGGCGACCGCCAGCGGATGGTCGGTCGGCTCCAGCATCATCTTCGGTCGCATGCGTGCGTTCTGCGGGAAGACGCGGCTCTTCAGGTTCAGGCTTTCCGGGTAGCCCGGGACCTCGTTGGACAGCCAGCCGAAGATGTCGCCCATGGCGGCGGCGTTGTCGGTCATGAAGACGGTGCGATAGCGCCAGAAGTTCTGCTCGCTGATCGTGGCCCAGACGCCCAGCGTCAACGGCATGTCCGGCTGGTCAATCACCGGGATCTCGAGCCGCGTGCGGATGAAGTAGTGCTCGTCCTTGTACCGGCACAGGTCGGGGCCGTGCTGGAAGTCGGCCTCGCGCGATTCGGGCGGGGCGGCCTTCCAGATGGCCGGACCCTCGAAAGCGTAGGCGGGCAGTTCGTCGTGCTGGCGGCCGCAGACCGGGCAGGTGAATCTCGTCATGGGCCGACCCTAGCCGTATCGTGGCCGCCGGGTCCACCGGCCTGGACGCGGGAACGGCGCGGGCGGGGTCGTGTTATGCGGGCATCGCCGTCGAGGAGGGAATCGCGTGTCCAGAGCCGTCGTCCTGCTGCAGCCCGGAGCCGCCGACTGGGAGTTCGGCCACCTGCTGGCGTGCCTGCGCGCGTACCTCGGTTTCACGGTCGTCAGCGCCACGCCGGACGGGGCGGACGTGATCACCATCGGCGGCCTGCGCCTGGAGCCGGAAACCGGCTTCGACACCGTCGACCTGCAGGGAGCCGAGCTGGTGGTCCTGATCGGCTCGTCGGCCTGGGAGGGCTATCGCGACGCGCCGCTGTTCGAGCGGCTCAAGGCGCGCGTCGCCGCCGGCCGGCCCACCGCCGCGATCTGCGCCGGGACCCTCGCGCTGGCCCGCGCCGGCGTGCTGGACGAGCGGCCGCACACCTCGAATTCGCTGGAGTTCATCAGCACCCACGGCGCGCGGGACTACGGCGGCATCGCCCATTATCGCGACCTGCCACACGCCGTCAGCGACGGTGTGGTGATCACGGCCTCCGGCGCCGCGCCAGTCAGCTTCGCCGTGGCCTGCATGAAGGCCGTCGGCGCCGATCCCCAGATGATCGACGGCTTCTGGGAACTGGCGCGCGGCGAGTTCAGCGGCCTGGTGGGCGGGATCGACGGGGTGATGGCGGGGTAGGGGCCGGCTGCCGCCTCGGGGAGACGGCGGCTTGCGCGGCGGCCGGACCTGGGAGACCAATCGAAGGCCGTCTCTCTGGGCGGCACGACCGCCGGGGATCGTCGCATGCCAATCCAGGACTGGTTCGGCTCCAGACCCAGGCCGACGGCTGGAGACGCTCTCTCGGTCGACCTGTTCGAGGGGCTTCCGCACGGGACGGAGCGGCGCGCCGTCGCCGTCCGCACCGCGCTGCGGGGCTTCGCGGGGATCGACCGGATCGACAACGCTCCCTGGGACCTGAGCGAAAAGCTCGGCCTGCCGATCCGGCTGCAGGCGATCCGGGCCGTCTTCGTCGCCTGGTGCGAGCTGCTCTACGACGACGTCCGGCCCGGCGCAGCGGCGGAGGCGTTCGGGGCCCTGCGGCCCTTGCTGTCCGAACTGGACCAGGCCCTGCCGCACTTCTACGGACGCAACGTCATGGGCAGCGACTATGCGGTGGCGTCCTGGCAGGACAGCGTCGAGGCGGGTCGGCGGGCGGCGCGGCTGGTCGAGGCGATCGAGACGCTGGCGCCTGAGCCGCTCCCCTTCGACGCGGACCGGCGCTACGCCGACCTGTTGGACAATCTCGTGCTCTACGGCCCCGACGGCCACGACAACCAGCGGGCCTGGCGCGCGGCCCAGCGGGCCGCCATCGCCGCCGACTGCGAGGCCCTGCGCCGGGGGCGGCCTGCGCGGGAGCTGGCCCTGGCGCCGCTCTGGCCCGAGGCGGCCGCCGCCGCGCTGGAGACCAATCTCGCGGCGACCGACTGGCGGGCGTTCGATCACTATCTGAAGATCTGGCTGCGGGAGCGGAAGGACGGCGCCCTGGTGATGGGCAAGGAACCGGCGGCGTCGGCGGAGCGCATGGTCCGCACCGCCGGGTTGCCGGCCGAGTTCTGGTCGGGCCGCCCGGCGACCGACACCCTGTACGCCTTCGACTACGCCCTGCATGGCCGGCTGGACAATCCCAGCTGGGGAAGCCCGACCATGAAGCGGCTGAGGCCGTGAGGGGGCGACCGGCTCAGGAGGCGGTCAGGCTTTCGTCGCGCCCCAAGGGGTCGGGCAGGGGCTGGCCGTCTTCGACGAACTGCAGCGAGACGGAGTTGATGCAGTAGCGCAGGCCGCTGGGCGGCGGGCCGTCGGGGAAGACGTGGCCCTGGTGGCTGCCGCAGCGGGCGCAGACGGTCTCGGTGCGCACCATGCCGTAGCTCGTGTCCCGGATCAGGGTCAGGTGCGCCTCGTCGTAGGGCGCGGTGAAGCTGGGCCAGCCGGTGCCGCTCTCGAACTTCTCGCCGGCCTTGAACAGGGGCAGGCCGCACAGGCGGCAGCAGTAGGCGCCGGGCTTCTTGTTATCCAGCAGCACGCCGCAGAACGGCGCTTCGGTGCCGTGGGCCAGGAGGACGTCGCGCTCCTGGGGCGTGAGGCCGGCCTCGAGCGCTGCGCGTTGGTCCGCGCTCGGCGGGGTGAGGTCGAAGCCGGAGGCGGATCGGTCGGTCATGGCGGGCTCCAGGCATGGAAAAGGGGCCGCGCCTTTCGGCGGGCCCCTTCCATGTAGGCAGTGCAGGCTTACTGAGCCAGCGTCTGCACGAAGGCGCGCACGGCGTTCTCGTCGGCCGGGTCGCCATTGAATGGCGCCTTGGGCGTGAAGCCCTGGCCCGAGGCGCGGGGGCGGTCCAGCCAGGCCTTGTTGCCGAAGGCGATGGAGCCCTGGCCCGAGGGGAGCTGGGCCACCGTCTCGCCCACGAAGATGCTGTCGCCCGAGGTGGGCGAGCCGGCGTGGGTGACGTTCGGCAGGCGGGTGAACAGGTCCATCATCGAGAGGCACTGGTTGGCGCAGTAGGCGTCGGTCAGGACGATGACCTTGCCGGTCAGCTTGGACGGGGGCGTCTCGCCGCCCGGAGCCTTGCTTTCGTTACGCTGCAGCAGCGGCTGGCCAGCGGCCAGCGCCGCGTCGAACTCGGCCAGCATCTTCTCCCAGATCGGCACCTGGTAGTAGCTGAGCGGGTCCTGCTTCATGCGCGCCACGGCGTCGGCGTAGACGGCGCGGTTGGCGGCGGAGACACGGTAGGCGGCATTGCCGACCTGGGGCTGGTTGGCCAGGATGTAGTCCGGACCCCAGAGGCGGTTGGCGAGCTTGTAGCCGTTGCGGCTCGCCGGTGCGTCGCTCGCGCCGCGCATGTCGAGCACGATCACGGGCGCGGCCTGGAGGGCGGCCAGCTGGCCGTCGAGCTGGGCGATGAAGGCATCCCACTCCGGGCCTTCCTTGAAGGTCGGCAGGCGCAGCCAGTAGCCGTTGTTCCACTGCTCCATGGTCGGCCCGCCCTGCGGCTTGCCGAGGCCCGCGTAGTAGGCGGTCCGGCGCTCGGCCTCGGGGCTCGGATTGTAGTTCAGGGTGTAGGTGCGCTTGCGGCCGCCGACCTCGAACACGCACTTCTGCGGCAGGTACGAGGTGTAGGGGTTGCCGCGGTCCCAGAACAGGTACGGGGCCGTGCGGGCGCGATCGACCGCCTGGGTCATGTCGCCCTCGTAGCGGTCGAGGCGTTCCTTGGCGACCTGGTCGGCCGGCTTCTTGTCGCAGGAAACCAGGCGAGCGCCGACGGGGGGAAGCTTGTTGTCGCCGGCGCGGGACCAGGCGACGGTGTAGCCGTTGTTCACCCAGCGGGTGGAGAAGCCCGGCCAGAAGGCGGCGAAGTAGCCCGGCAGCTCGGCCACGCCCGGCGAGAAGGTGATGTTGGTGTCCCGGAAGCCGGTGAGATAGCCGCGCATGGCGTTCTCGTAGCCGAGCTGGCCCTGCACCTTGTTCACGGTGGACAGCGATTCCTGCAGGCCCTTGTCGAGCCAGTTGCGGAAGGCGGCGCTGTCCTTGTCGACGTGGGTGGCCGGGTGGTTGTCACGGAGCAGGTCGTGCGCGGCGCGCAGGTCCTGCTCGGCGGCGGCCCGCCAGTTCTGGGCCTGCGCCTGACCAGCCATAAGGGCGGTCGCGGCGGCGGCGGCGGCGGCGACGGCGAGCGTCTTTTTCATGACGTTTTCCTCCAGCGGGCGCAGCTAAGCCCGGAACCTGAGCGGCGTAAACCGATGCCGCGCCTTTCCGCAAGCCTTTGCACCCGAATTGCAATACCCCGACGCGCGCCTTAAGCAGCACCCCTTCCGGCATGCTCCATACGGTCGCGCGATGTTCTCCAAGATATTGATTGCCAACCGCGGCGAGATTGCGGTGCGGATTCAGAAAACCGCCCGGCGCATGGGCATCAGGACCGTGCAGGTTTTCTCCGAGGCGGACGCCGACAGCCTGGCCGTGGAGCTGGCAGACGAGACGGTTTTCATCGGCGCGGCCGCGGCCTCGGAGAGCTATCTGGTCCAGGACAAGATCGTGGACGCCGTTCGCCGAACGGGGGCCGAGGCGGTCCATCCAGGTTTCGGCTTCCTGTCCGAGAATCCGGTGTTCGCCCGCCGCCTGGAGGCGGAGGGCATCGCCTTCATCGGCCCCAATCCTCACGCCATCGAGGCGATGGGCGACAAGATCGAGTCGAAGAAGCGGGCCATGGGGGCCGGCGTCTCCACGGTGCCGGGCTCCATGGACGTGATCCGCGACGGGGCGCACGCCGTCGAGATCGCCGAGGCGATCGGCTATCCGGTCATGCTGAAGGCCTCGGCCGGCGGCGGCGGCAAGGGGATCCGCGTGGCCTACAACGCCGCCGAGGTGGAGGAGGGCTTCGGCTCGGTCCAGGACGAGGCCCGGAACGCCTTCGGCGACGACCGCATCTTCATCGAGAAATTCATCGTCAGTCCGCGCCACATCGAGATCCAGGTGCTGGGCGACAAGCACGGCCACGTGGTCCACCTGTTCGAGCGCGAGTGCTCGATCCAGCGCCGCAACCAGAAGGTCATCGAAGAGGCGCCTTCGCCCCTGCTGGACGAGGCGACGCGCATGGCCATGGGCGCCCAGGCCGTGGCCCTGGCGCGGGCCGTGAACTACGACAGCGCCGGCACCGTCGAGTTCGTCGCGGGTCAGGACAAGAGCTTCTACTTCCTGGAGATGAACACCCGCCTGCAGGTCGAACACCCGGTGACGGAGCTGATCACCGGCGTCGATCTGGTCGAGCAGATGATCCGCTCGGCCGCGGGCGAGAGCCTGCCCTTCACCCAGGAGGAACTGAAGGTCGACGGCTGGGCCATCGAGAGCCGCATCTACGCCGAGGACCCCTACCGCAAGTTCCTGCCCTCCATCGGCCGGCTGTCGCGCTACGCCCCGCCCGCGGAAGGGGACCACGAGGGGCCGGCCGGCGCCTATGTCGTGCGCAACGACGCCGGGGTCCGCGAGGGCGACGAGATCTCGATGTTCTACGACCCGATGATCGCCAAGCTGTGCGCCTGGGCTCCAACCCGCGAGGGGGCGGTCGACGGCATGGCCCGGGCGCTGGAGGAGTTTCACATCGAGGGCCTGGGCCACAACGTGCCCTTCCTGGCCGCGGTCATGGACCAGCCGCGCTTCCGAGAGGGGGCGCTGGCCACCAGCTACATCGCCGACGAGTTCCCCGAGGGGTTCACCGGCGCCGAGCCGACGCCGTTCCAGATGGACGTGATGACCGCGGCCGCCGTGCACGCCCAGCGCACCATCGCGGCGCGGGCCTGCGGGGGCGAAGGCGTGCGCGACGCTTGGATCGTCCTGGTGGGCAAGCAGGCCCGGCCGGTGCGGGTCCTGCCCAGCGAGACCTGTGTCGAGATCGAACTGACCGCCGAGGACCGGACGCTGCGCCTGGACGGCTGCGACTGGGTTCCGGGGCGGCCGGTGTTCCGCGGGGAGCTGGACGGCCGCCCGTTCTCGGCCGAGATCCGCCCCGCGGCCCAGGGCTTCGACATCCGCCACCGCGCGGCCAAGGCCCGCGTGCAGGTGCTGACGCCTCGCATGGCGGACTTGAAGGCGCGGCTGCCTGAGCGCCAGCCCGCCGACACCTCCAAGCTGATCGTCTCGCCCATGCCGGGCCTCGTCGTCTCCATCGACGTGGCCGAGGGCCAGGAGGTCAAGGAGGGGGAGACGGTCGCCGTGATCGAGGCCATGAAGATGCAGAACATCATCAAGGCCGAGCGCGACGGCGTGGTGAAGTCGGTCGGCCCCAAGGCGGGCGACAGCGTGGCGGCGGACGAGGTCCTGGTCGAGTTCGCTTGAACCTCGCCCGCAATCAGGCTGTTCTGCTTCCATGAACGGACGGATCGACTGGAGCGGGTTGTTCTTCAGCGCCGAGGGGCGGGCGTCGCGGACGCCCTTCCTGATCGCCGCGGCGATCCTGATTGTCCTGACCGCGGTCTACGAGGCCGTGGTCGAGCCGCAGAGCATGGCGGCGCTGCACTGGGTCACCGGCATCTTCGTCTATGGCGGGCTGTTCTACGCCGGCGCCTGTGTGCTGGCGAAGCGCCTGCACGACCGGGGCAAGTCCGGCTGGTGGGCGGCGCTGATCCTGTTCGCCATCGTCATGGTCTGGCCCGCGCCCTACGGCGTGCTGGACTTCCTCGGCGTGCTGGTCCTGATCTGGGCCGTGGTGGAGCTGGCGGTGCTGCCGGGCGAGCAGGGCTCGAACCGATTCGGCCCCAACCCGCGGCGGGCGGCGGCGCCGGAAGCGGTCGGCGTCTGAATCCTTCGCCTTGGGGCGAAGGGAGGCTCACGCACCCGGCGAAGGCGGGGGGAGGTCCTTGCGTGAGGGATGCCCCCGTCCAACGTGGCTCTCGCGAATTCTGACGCCGTTCATCCCCGCCCCCTCCGCACGGGCCTGCGCTTCGCTGCGGCATGCGGAGCCGCCCCCGCCCCAAGGCGGGGGATCAGGGGAGGGGAGGGACCGTCTCCTCCACTGCCCCGAACACCCGGCGGAAGCTGGTCTTCAGCGCCGCGTCCGCCTCGTCCATCCCCACCGGCAGACCGAGGTCGACCAGGCTGGTGACGCCGTGCTGGGTGATTCCGCAGGGGACGATGCCGGCGAAGTGGCCGAGGTCCGGCTCCACATTCAGGCTGATGCCGTGGAAGCTGACCCACTTGCGCACCTTCACGCCGATGGCGGCGATCTTGTCCTCGCGGGGCAGCACGCCGGGCGCCTTGCGCTCCACCCACACACCGACCCGGCCCTCGCGGATCTGCCCATCGACGTTGAATTCGCCGAGCGCGCCGATGATCCAGGCTTCGAGCGCGTGGACGAAGCCGCGCACGTCGCGGCGGCGCGCGTTCAGGTCCAGCATGACGTAGGCCACGCGCTGGCCGGGCCCGTGGTAGGTGAACTGTCCGCCGCGACCGGTCTCGAACACCGGGAACCGCCCGGCGTCCAGCAGGTCGTCCGCCTTGGCCGACACGCCGGCGGTGTAGAGCGGCGGGTGTTCCAGCAGCCAGACCAACTCGCCCGCTGTTCCCTCGGCGATCCCGGCGACCCGCGCCTCCATGGCCGCGACGGCCTCCGGGTAGGGGACCGGGCGCGACGAGACCGCCCAGCCGGCGGCCCGGCCGTCCTCCCGGCCGAAAAGCAGCGGGGGGGCCTCGGTATTTAACGCGTCGTCAAGCATGCGGCACCCAATGTGGCCACAGCGGCCGCGACTGCAACCGGGCCGCAGGGGATTAGCGTCGCTGTGAGTCAGGTCGAAGCCGTCAACGTGGAGATTTCCGTGGTCCTGGGTCGCAGCATCCTGCCCATGCAGCAGTTGCTGCGCATGGGCCGGGGCGCGGTGATCCCGCTCGACGCCCGCGAGAACGAGGAAGTCTGGATCCTGGCCAACAACCATCCCGTGGCCCGCGGCGAGATCCACATCAGCGAGGACAAGATCGCGATCACCGTTACGCGGCCGGCCGATGTCTACGACTTCATGGCCGGCGCGCGCATGCAGTCGTAAATCGCGAAAAGACAGCCTTTCCAAACCCGGTGCGGCTTGCTATTGCCGCGCCTCCAAAGCGAGCGGTCGTGGCGGAATTGGTAGACGCGCAGCGTTGAGGTCGCTGTGGGGCAACCCGTGGAAGTTCGAGTCTTCTCGACCGCACCAAGCTGAATCAGGATAGGAAGATCGTATCGATCGAGAAGGGAGGCCAAGCGTGACTCAGGACGCCGCCGAACTCCTCGATCAGAACGACCTCCACAGTCCCGAGGCGCTCGAAGACTTCGCGCTCAAGGACGACTACGCTCTCAATCCAAAGTTCGTGAAGTGGGTGGTCGACGCCGCCGACCGCGGCGACGGCCTGCGCCTGCGCGAACTGCTGGACGCCCTGCACCCCGCCGACGTGGCCGACCTGATGGGCTTCCTGTCGGCGGACTACCGCGCCGAGATCATCCCCTGGATCCCGCCGGACGACCTCGCCGAAGTCCTGTCCGAACTGGACGAGGGCGTGCGCGAGGAGGTGCTGGAACAGGTAGCGCCGGGCGCGCTCGCCGAGGCTCTGCAGGAACTCGATTCCGACGACGCCGCCGACATCGTCGAGGACCTGGAGGAGGACCAGCGCCGCGAGGTGCTGGCCGCCATGCCCGAGACCGACCGGGCCGCCATTGAAACCTCGCTGTCCTACGAGGAAGATTCCGCCGGCCGTCTGATGCAGCGCGAGGTCGTGGCCGCGCCGCAGTTCTGGACCGTCGGCGACGCCATCGACCACATGCGGGCCCACGACGAGGACCTGCCCGAGCTGTTTTTCGACATCTATGTCGTCGATCCGGCCTTCAAGCCGGTCGGCGCGGTCCCCGTCAGCGCGCTGCTTCGCTCGAAACGGCACCTCAAGCTCTCCGAGATCATGGAGCCGGT
>DASPLM010000303.1:0-2077 GCA_035627575.1 Caulobacteraceae bacterium
GGCGGGGTCAGGGTCCAGACGCTGGAAGGGGCCTGGGATTCGGTGGTCAGCACCGGCTCGGCCGTCGGCAGATCGACGGTCGGGGCCATCGGCGCGGGGGCCGCCGCGCCGAGCATGGACGCCGGCGAGACCTCGGCCGGCTGCGGACTGAAATCCCCCTGCGGCGCCGGCGCGAACTCGGGGAGCGGCTCGGCTTCGTAGCGCACGGCCTCGGGAGCCGACTCCTCCGGGGCGTAGACGCGGGCGGCGGGCGCAGACGCCGCGACGGTCTCCTGCGATTCCGTCTCAGCGGGGAATGCGCCGGCCGGTGCGTCGGCGGAGATGCCGGTCGGGAACGGCGAAGGCTCGGCGGAAGCCAACTCGGCCGGACCGGCCTCAGCCACCTCCGGCGCGATGGCCTCAGCGCCGGGCTCGGTGGTCTCGAGCGCCTGGACCTCGATCTCCTGCGCGCTCTCGACCGGGATCTCGTCGCTGTAGGCGGCCGGGATCGCCACCGAGTCCTGGGGCTGTGCGTCGGCGACCTCGGCCACCGAGGCGGTGAGTTCCACCGGTTCAGCCGAGACCTCGGGCTCTGCCTCGGTCAGGGGTTCGGGCTCCGGCTGGTGCAGGCGATGCACCTCGGCGCTGTCCCCGGTCATGGGCACGGCGATCTCGGCCGGCCGCGAGGCCGGCAGCGCCGGCGCCAGGCTCTCGTCCACCAGCGGCCGCACCAGCGGCGACGGGGTCGGCACGAAGCCATCCTGGGGCGTCAGGAACAGGGCCTTCTCCGCGGCGCGGCGCCGGATCAGGGCGTCGAGGATGATCGGGTCCCCGCCGATGTCGGCCTTGCGCCACAGGTCGATGGCGCAGGCGGCTTCGGTCAGGCGGCCCTCGTTGACCCGCTTCAGGACGTCGGAGGTGCGGAAGGCGTCCACGCCCACGTTGAAGGCGAAGGCGACGAGGGCGTCGAACTGGTTGTCGGTCAGGGGCGTGTAGACGAGGCTGTTCACGGCCTCGACGACGGGCAGCAGGTCGAAGTGCAGCAGGGCCACGGCGTCTTCCGGCGTGACCTCGGCGCCTTCGCGCGCCGACAGGGTGTGGCCGTAGCCGATCGTCCAGCGGCCGTCGGGCAGCCGCGCCGCCCGGCGACGCAGTCCTTCGAAACTGGCGATCAGTTCGATCCCTGCGCGGGAGACCTTCTGGCGCGCTCGCATGACATGACCCAAAACGATACAGGGACATTCCCCTCGCAAGCGAAGGAGCAAGGTCCGTTCCGGACTACATCAGGACCAAAGCGGCCAAACCAAGGAAGCTGAAGAAGCCGACCGTATCGGTCACCCAGGTGACGAAGACCGGGGACGCGACGGCCGGGTCGCGCTCGAGCTTGTTGAGCGTCAGGGGCACCAGGGTGCCGGCCAGGGCGGCGGCGCACAGGTTGATGACCACGGCCGCCGCGATGACCAGCGACAGGCCGATGTCACGCTGCCAGACATAGGCAGCCACCCCCAACAGGCCGGCGATGGCGAGGCCGTTGGCGAACCCCACGGCCAGTTCTCGCACGACGATGCGCATGACGTTGGAGGCGTTGACCTCGCGGGTCGCCAGAGAGCGCACCGCGACCGCCAGGGCCTGGGTGCCGGCATTGCCGCCGATAGAGGCGACGATGGGCATCAGCACCGCCAGCGCCACCAGGGTCTCGATCTCCTCGCGGAAGACGGCGATCACGGCCGAGGCAGCCATGGCCGTGCCGAGATTGACCGCCAGCCAGGGAAAGCGCGAGCGCATCACGCCGAGGATGCCCCGGTCGCGGCCCGCGTCGGAGACGCCGGCCAGGGCCAGAATGTCCTCCTGGTTCTCTTCCTGGATGATGCTGACGATGTCGTCGACGGTGATCTGGCCGACCAGGCGCCCGCCCGCGTCCACCACGGGCGCGCTGATCAGGTTGTATTTCTCGAAGATGCGGGCGGCGTCTTCCTGGTCGAGATCCACCTCGATCTCGGTCACCGGCTCCATGATCTCGGAGAGCTTCAGGTGCCGCTTCGAGCGAAGCAGCGCGCTCACGGGGACCGCGCCGACCGGCTTGAAGGCCGGATCGACG
>DASPLM010000304.1:0-8284 GCA_035627575.1 Caulobacteraceae bacterium
GGGTAGAGCACGTCGCGCGCGTGCTGCAGCTCGGCCGCCACCTCGCGGATCGCGTCGTCCTGCTTCAGCGCCTCGGTCAGCAGGCGCGGGGTCTCCAGCAGGGCGGCGACGGCCTTGTCCTGCTCGGCCGCGGTCATGCGCCCGCGCGCCACGGCGGCGGCGACGGCCAGGCAGGTCAGCGCCGTCACCTGCGAGGTGAAGGCTTTGGTCGAGGCGACGCCGATCTCGGGGCCGGCGCGGGTCGGCCACAGGTGGTCGACCTCGCGGGCCATGGTCGACTGGTGCGAGTTGACCACCGCAGCGGTCGCAAGGCCGTGCTGCTTGCACCAGCGCAGGGCCGCCAGGGTGTCCGCCGTCTCGCCGGACTGACTGACGGCGATGGCGAGCGTCCCCGGCGTCAGGGCCGGCGAGCGATAGCGGAACTCCGAGCCGATCTCGACGTCGCAGGGCAGGCCGGCGACCTTCTCGAACAGGTACTTGCCGATCATGCCGGCGTAGTAGGCGGTGCCGCAGGCGACGATCTGCACGCGCGGAATCTGGGTCCAGTCGATCCCCGTCGGAGCCGACACGGTACGGGCCACCGGATCGACGTAGGCGGTCAGGGTGTGCTGGGTGCTCTCGGCCTGTTCATGGATCTCCTTTTCCATGAAGTGGCGGTAGTTGCCCTTTTCGACCAGGGCGGCGGAGGCGGCCACGACCACCGAACCGCGGTCCACCGGAAGGCCGTCGGCATCGAAGATGCGCGCCTCGTCGCGGCGGATGGCGACGTAGTCGCCTTCCTCCAGGTAGGTGATCCGATTGGTGAACGGGCCGACCGCAAGGGCGTCGGACCCGATGAACATCTCGTCGTCGCCCCAGCCGACCACCAGGGGGCTGCCGCGGCGGGCGCCCAGGACCAGGTCGCCCTCGCCCTCGATCAGCACCGCCAGGGCATAGGCCCCGTGCAGCCGGTCGAGGGTAGCCTTCAGCGCGTCGACCGGCGCGTCCCCGGCGTCCAGCCGCGACTGGATCAGGTGGGCGATGACTTCGGTGTCCGTGTCGCTCGTGAAGGTGTGGCCCGCGGCCAGGAGCTCGGCCTTCAGTTCGGCGAAGTTCTCGATGATGCCGTTATGGACCACCGCCACCCGGTCGGTGATGTGCGGGTGGGCGTTGCGTTCCGAGGGAGCGCCGTGGGTGGCCCAGCGGGTGTGGCCGATGCCGACGGTGGCCGGCAGCGGCCGGTCCCGCAGCACGGCTTCGAGGTTGCGGATCTTGCCCTGGGCCCGGCGGCGGTCGATCCGTCCCTCGTTCAGGGCCGCGACGCCGGCGGAGTCATAGCCCCGGTATTCCAGCCGCTTGAGACTCTCCACCAGACGGTCGGTGACGGGCTCGCCGCCGGAAATGCCGATGATGCCGCACATGTAAGGAACCCTCAAAAAGTCTGGCAGGCTCGCGCCGGGACAGGACGCGCTTTCCGCAGTCCGGCGTCTTGGGTTATGCAGGCGCCGCGGCGCCAGCGCGCTCCTTTAGCATTTGCGTATCCCCGCGCACCTAAAACTGCATTTCGCAAGGTTTCGGGCGCGGACGACGGAGACCCCAATGGGCAAGCGGTCCTACTTCGGCACCGACGGAATTCGCGGCAAGGCCAACACGCACCCGATGACGGCGGAAGTGGCGCTGCGGGTGGGCCTCTCGGCCGGCAAGCTGTTCCGATCCGCCGACAACCGCCGCCACCTCGTCGTCATCGGCAAGGACACACGCCTTTCCGGCTACATGATCGAGCCGGCCCTGGTGGCCGGGTTCACCAGCGTCGGCATGGACGTGCGCCTGATGGGACCGCTGCCGACGCCGGGCGTGGCCATGATGACCCGCTCGATGCGCGCGGACCTGGGCGTGATGATCTCGGCCAGCCACAACAACTTCGCCGACAACGGCATCAAGCTGTTCGGCCCCGACGGATACAAGCTGTCCGACGCCATGGAACTGGAGATCGAGCGGCACATGGACGACGGCCTGCAGGAGGGCCTCGCCGGCTCCCGCGACCTCGGCCGCGTCGTCCGTATCGAGGACAGCCAGGCCCGCTACGTCGAGATCGCCAAGGCCACCTTTCCGCGCAAGCTCAGCCTCGCCGGCCTGCGCGTGGTCGTCGACTGCGCCAACGGCGCCGGCTACCGGGTCGCGCCCACTGCGCTCTACGAACTCGGCGCCGAGGTGGTGCCGATCGGGGTCGAGCCAAACGGCTTCAACGTGAACGAGGGATGCGGCTCCACCTATCCAGGCCCGCTCGCCCGGGCGGTGCAGGACTATCGCGCCGACGTCGGCATCGCCCTGGACGGAGACGCCGACCGCGTCGTCATCTGCGACGAGAAGGGGCAGATCGTCGACGGCGACCAGATCATGGCGATCATCGCGGCCGCCTGGGCCGACGAGGGCCGGCTGAACGGCGGCGGCGTCGTCGCCACCGTCATGTCCAACCTCGGGCTCGAGCGCCTGATGCAGCGCCGCGGCCTGACCCTCGAGCGCACGGGCGTCGGCGACCGCTACGTCATGGAGCGCATGCGCGCCGGCGGGTTCAATCTCGGCGGCGAGCAGTCCGGCCACGTCATCCTGCGGGACTACTCCACCACCGGCGACGGCCTGCTGGCGGCCCTGCAGGTGCTGGCGGTCATGGTGCAACAGGAGAAGCCGATGTCGGCGCTCGCCCGCCAGTTCGAGCCGGTGCCGCAACTGCTGGAGAACGTCCGTTTCGCCAAGGGCAAGCCGCTGGACTCGCCGCGGGTGCAACAGGTCATCGCCGACGCCGAGGCGCGCCTGAACGGCTCGGGCCGCGTGCTGGTGCGCAAGTCCGGCACCGAACCCCTGATCCGCATCATGGCCGAGGGCGACGACGAGGCCCTGGTGGCCGCAGCCGTGCGCGATATCGTCGAGGCGGTGAAGGCGGCGGCCGCCTAGCCCACCAGCCGCTCGGCCAGCTCCTGCGCCTGCACCCGGATCTCCGGCACGGCCACCACCTCCCAGAACGCGCCCTTGGTCGGCGGGCCCATGGCGAACAGGCGCTCGTGCGGTTCGCCGTCCCGGTCCTGCAGGCGGCAGTCGTCCATGACGTCCAAGCCCAGGCTGGCCGCGTCGACCCGAGCCACGCCCGAGGCGAAGAGGTTCACCAGCAGCCGGTCGTCCGACCGCGACAGGTCCGCCAGCGGCCCCGTGCAGTTGACCATCCAGCCGAAACCCTCGTTGCGGGTCGCCCTGGCCCCGCGCGGCCGCCACTCGACGACGAGGCCGTCGGCCGCCGGCTCCACGACCTCGATGCGGCCCGAGGCGACGCGCAGGCGGCCGTTCTCCACCAGGGCGGCGATGCGCTCGCCGACCTGGGACGCGGTGCGGTGCCGGTGCACGTCCCACCATGGCCGCAGGTGCCGCAGGAAGCGGCCGCGCTCGCGCTCGGTGGCGTTCTTCCAGGCTAGCTGGTTGAAGGGCCGGATCTCGTCCATGGCCTGGCCCCAGCCGACCTCGCGCATTCGGCCGCGGACCTCGCGGAACATGCCCATCAGACTGGAAGCTTCGGGCTGGCGGCCCATGGCGTGCTGCTGCACCGCGTCGTGGGGGCGCGGCAGCAGGCCCCGTCGCGACAACGCCAGCGCCCGGCCCTTCCAGCCTTGCTCCTCCAGCGCCAGCACCACGTCGATCATGGTCAGGCCTGCGCCCAGAAGCAGAACGTGGTCGTTGGCCGCGATATGGGCCAGCGCCCCGGGCCTCCACGGGTCGCCGAAATAGCGGTCGTTCTCGGACAGGCCGCGCGCGCCGACATCTCCCGGCGGCGGGTTGCCGCTTGCCAGGACCGCCGCATCCGCCCGGATCTCGGCGCCGTCGGCCAGGGTGACGAGCGCGCCGCCGGGAACCTCCGCCACGGTCGTCGCCTCGCCGATGACGCGCACCACCCGTTCGCCGGCGTCGTTCAGGATCCACTGCACGTAGTCGCCGTAGACCATACGGGGCGCGAAGCCCTGCGGGTCGGCGAACTCGGGGCGATGGTCGCGCAGCCAGACGACGAAATGATCCGGCTCGTCGGGAAAGGCGCTCATGCGCCCGGAGCGGACGTTCAGCAGGTGGGCGGGGCAGGTGGTGGAATAGGCCAGCCCCCGCCCGAACACGCCGCTGCGCTCGATCAGGACCACGCGCGCCTCGGCCGAGCGGCGGACGATCTGCGCCGCCAGCAGCGAACCGGAAAAGCCCGCGCCGACGATGGCGATGGTGGTGATGGCCAAGGCGTCCTCCCGGGCCCGGTTGCTAGCCGGAAGGACGCCGCAAGGGAAGCTTTGTCCCTAGTCCCGGTCTTCCGGGCCGACCCACTCGAAGCTTTCGCCTTCCGAGCGGTAGTGCGGCGGGGTGCCGATCTTCGGGCTGTGGCGCTTGGCCTTGCCGTTCTGGATGAGCAGCAGTTCCTCGAACGGCTTGCCGTTCTTCTCGAAGACGTCGAGCACGATCATGCTCGGCCCCTGCCGGCGACGGGCGCGCTTGTTGGCGGTGCGGATATTCGGCATCTCAGATCTCCTGGTTGTAGGCGCCGACCTCCGGCCGTTTGGCCAGGCGGGGTTTCACTTCCTGATGGAAGAGGGCGCGCATGTCCTCGACCGAGCGCATGCTTTCGACGACCACTACCAGTTCCGGCTTGTTGGACGAAGCGCGAACCAGCACCCATGATCCGTCTTCCAGCGCGACGCGCACGCCGTTGACGGTGATCACCTCCCTGATGGCGCGACCGAGGATCGAGCCTCCCGAGGCCGCCAGGGCCTCGTACTCGGCGACGACGTCGGCGACGACGCCGTACTTGGTCTCGTCGTCGCAGTGGGGGCTCATCGTCAGGGAGGTGTGGGCGACGGGGAGGGCCTTCTTCAGGTCCGAGAGCGTCTTGCCGGGATTGCGGTCCAGCATGGCGAGGATGGCCGCCGCGGCCACGATGCCGTCGTCGTAGCCGCGGCCGATCGGATCGTTGAAGAAGAAGTGGCCGGACTTCTCGAAGCCCGCCAGCGCCTTCAGCTCGGCGGTCTTGCGCTTGATGTAGCTGTGGCCGGTCTTCCAGTAGACCGTCGTCGCGCCGTTCGCCTTCAGCACCTCGTCCGTGGCGTAGAGGCCGGTGGACTTGACGTCGACCACGAAGGTCGAGTTCGGGTGCAGGGCGGACAGGTCGCGCGCCAGCATCAGGCCGATCTTGTCGGCGAAGATCTCCTCGCCCTCGTCGTCCACCACCCCACAGCGGTCGCCGTCGCCGTCGAAGCCCAGCGCCACGTCGCAGCCCAGCTCGCGCACCCGCTCGCTCATGGCCTTCAGCATCTCGTGGTCTTCGGGGTTGGGGTTGTAGCGGGGAAAGGTGTTGTCCAGCTCGCAGTCCATCTCGACCACCTCGGCGCCCATGGCGCGCAGGGCGTCGGGCGCGAAGGCGCCCGCCGTGCCGTTGCCGCAGGCGGCGATGACGCGGATGGGGCGGCTGAGCTGCACCCGGTCGGTGATGTCCTTGAGGTAGCGCTCGCGAACGCCCTCGACCTGGGTGAGCGTGCCGCCGGGGCGCTCCACGCCACGCCCCTCCAGCACGATCTCCTTCAGCCGGCCGATCTCGTCGGGCCCGAAGGTCAGGGGCGGCTGGGCGCCCATCTTCACGCCGGTCCAGCCGTTCTCGTTGTGGCTGGCGGTCACCATCGCGACGCAGGGCGCCTCCAGGTCGAACTGGGCGAAGTAGGCCATCGGCGACAGGGCCAGGCCGATATCCAGCACTTCCATTCCGGCCTGCAGCAGGCCGACGGTGAGCGCCTGCTTTACGCCGAGCGAATAGGCGCGGAAGTCATGGCCGACGACGATGCGGGGCTTCACTCCGATCTCGTGGGCGTAGGTTCCCAGCGCCAGGCCCAGCGCCTGGATGCCGAGGAGGTTAATCTCCTTCTCGAGGATCCAGCGCGCGTCGTACTCGCGGAAGCCGGTGGCCTTCACCAGCGGAATCGTCTCGTAGGCGGCGGTGTTCGGCTTCAGGTCGGCGCGAGGCTTGGGCAGCGGCATTCTGGTCTCGACTTGCTGGAGGCCCCTTTAAGGTCCCCCGACGGGGCCGCGGCAAGGGGCGATCGACGCTTGAGCCTGGTTAAAAGCACGACAGCCGCAAGCGTTGCGCTGGACGCCGGCGCCGTCGCGTCCGGTGCGGAGTCGACTCTGCCGATAACGTCGTTCTATTCTTCCGTGCTCGACCGGAGGCAAGGCCATGCGCACGCAAAGAGCCATCGCGACCATCGCCGCCAGCGTCCTGCTGCTGACCGCTCCCCTGGCCTCGGCCGCGACCTTCGAACCCAAGCCGCACCACGTCTTCGACGTGAACCAGCCCGGGCCGATCGGCGACATCGCCATCTGGGTCGAACCGGTGCCTTCGAGCGTGTCCGCCGTTCGTGGCAAGGCGGTGATCCAGAGCCTCGATCCGCACCGGCTCTATGCGCCGGCCTTCAGCATCGTGTTCATCTCGGGCGACGAAGTGTTGCGGTTGCGGCTGATCAACGAGGATCGCAAGTCGAACGCCCTGCTCGCCTATCTGCGGAGGGAGCGACTGGAGGACAGTTCCGACCTGGCCATGACCATGCGCAGCCGCAAGAAGCTGGCGAAGCGCGAGGTGCGGATGCAGTCGGTGGTGCGCCAGGGCGAGCCATTCGACATCGGCGCGTCCTGGACTCCCGACGGCGCCATCGACCTGATGATCAAGGCGGGCCGCAAGGAAGAGCACGTCACAGTGAAGATGGCGGGGCCGCCGACCGAGATGCGCGTGATCGCGTCGTCCGGCCACTGGACCATCCTGCCCTTCGAGATGGGCGAAATGCGGGCCGAGGATCCCGAGGCCGACCTGTAGGGAACGCCTAGAGCACGCCGGCCCGCAGCAGGTCGTGGACGTGCAGGATGCCGACCGGCCTGCCGTCCTCGACCACGAACAGCACCGTGACGCCGCGGTCGTTCATCAGCTTCAGCGCTTCTCCGGCCAGGGTTCCGGGCGCCACGGTGAGGGGCCCCCGCGTCATCACCTCGCCAGCGCTGTGGCCGAGCAGGCCGTCCATGTGGCGCCGCAGGTCGCCGTCGGTGATCAGGCCGGCGAGCTTGCCGTCCTCGACCACGCCGACGCAGCCGAAGTGCTTCTCGGTCATGACCAGCAGGGTCTCCTGCATGGAGACCTGCGGCTCCACCAGCGGAACCTCGCCGCCGCGGTGCATCAGGTCGGCGACGGTGCGCAGCAGGGCGCCCAGCTTGCCGCCCGGATGGAAGACCCGGAAGTCGGTGGCGGTGAAGCCGCGGCGCTCGACCAGGGCTACCGCCAGCGCGTCCCCCAGCGCGATCTGCAGGGTCGTCGAAGTGGTGGGGGCGTCGACGCCCTCGGCGGCTTCCGGCGCATTGGGGATCTGCAGCAGCACGTCGGCGGCCCGTCCCAGCGCGCTGTTCTCGAACGCGGTGATGGCCAGCAGCGGGATGCCGAACCGCTTGGTGTAGGCGACTACGTCGGCCAGTTCCTTTGTCTCGCCCGACTTGGACAGGGCCAGCACGGCGTCGGCCTGGCGCACCATGCCGAGGTCGCCGTGGCTGGCCTCGGTGGCGTGCACGAAGACCGACGGCGTGCCCGTCGAGGCGAGCGTGGCGGCGATTTTCCGCCCGACGTGGCCGGACTTGCCTACGCCGGTGCAGACCACCTTGCCGCTGAGGCCGTGGACGAGCTCGACGGCCCTGGAAAAGGCGTCGCCCAGCCCGTCGGCCATGGCGAGCAGCGCCTCGGACTCGGTCTTCAGGACCCGGCGGCCGACCGCGGCGGCGTCGAAGGTGCTCATCGGGTCGTCTCCGCCGGCGTGGCCTGTTCCACTTGGATGCCGCCCGTCGCGCGCGCCTGAGCCCGTTTGGCCGCGGCCACGGCCTCGCGGCGCGCCTGGGCCTTCTTCTCGTCGATCTTGACGTAGTCGGGGATGACGACCTCGTGACCGAACGGCGCGGGAGAGCGCGCGCCCTGTCCCTGCGGCCAGACCAGCGCCAGCGCGATCATCGCCACGCACAGCAGCGCGAGGCCGCCGAAGAACAGTCGATCGGAAAGGCGTAGGAGCATGGGCGGGGGCTATAGCGGAATGTTGGGGTTTTGCGAACGGCGCGCGCCCGCTAGATGCTTCCCGATCCGATCACCGAGGTACGTCCATGCCCCGTCTCGTCCTGCTTCGCCACGGCCAGAGCCAGTGGAACCTGGAAAACCGCTTCACCGGCTGGGTCGACGTCGACCTGACCGAGGAAGGCGAAGCCCAGGCGCGGC
>DASPLM010000305.1:0-3634 GCA_035627575.1 Caulobacteraceae bacterium
GCCGCCCGCCACGGCCCGGACCCGCTGGAGCCCCGCCGCCTGCGCCGGATCAGCCGCGAGCGCGACCCGATCGAGGCCCGCATCGACCTGCACGGCATGACCCAGTTCGAGGCCGAGGACCGCCTCAAGGCGTTCGTGCGCGGCGCTTACGCCCAGGGCATGCGCGCGGTGCTGGTGGTGACCGGCAAGGGCTACAGCGGCGACGGGATCATCCGTCGCCGCGCGCCCGAATGGCTCGCCTCGCGAGAGCTGCGGGACATCGTCGCCGGCGTCTCGCAAGCCCATCGCCGCCACGGAGGCGAGGGCGCGCTGTACGTGGCGTTGAAGCGGGGCGGGTGAGGGACGCCCTGCCTCCTTCTCTCTTCAGAGAGAAGGAGGGCCCCACGCACCGGAGGCGCGGCAGCGCCGGAGGTTCTTGCGTGGGAGGAAGAGTGACTTCCTCCAGCCGCAACGCCCTTCAGGTAGACACTCTTCCTCCAGCGTTGACCTGCGCAGGCTGCCGCCTGCTCCGGTACGCTGGGACATCCTTCTCTCCGGAGAGAAGGAGAGCGCAAAGCCCGCGCTACAGCCCCGCCGTCTTCGCCAGAGCCTTCAGGCTCACCAGCGGCCTTGGGCCGTAGTGGGCGATGACTTCGGCCGCGGCCAGCGAACCCAGGCGGGCGCAGTCGTCGAGGGCGCGGCCATGGGCCAGGCCGAACATGAAGCCGGCGGCGTACTGATCGCCGGCGCCGGTGGTGTCGACCACCTTGTCGACGGGATAGGCCGGCACCGCATGGGTCTCGTCGCGGGCGATCACCAGCGAACCATGCTCGGAGCGGGTGACGGCGGCCAGGGGGACGATGCCGCGCAGCTTCTCCACGGCCGCGTCGAAGTCGTCGGTCTCGAACAGGGCCTTCAGCTCGTTCTCGTTGGCGAAGACGAGGTCGGTGGAGGCGGCCAGGAAGTCGAGCAGTTCGGTGCGCCAGCGGTCGACCACGAACACGTCCGACAGGGTGATGGCCACCTTGTTCCCGGCCGCCCGGGCGATGCCGGCCGCCTTGACGAAGGCTTCCCGGGCCGAGGGCGGATCGAACAGGTAGCCTTCGAGATAGGTGATGGCGGCGGCCTCGATCACGGTCGGGTCGACGTCGTCCGGCGTCAGCTGGCCGGCGACACCGAGGTGGGTCGACATGGTGCGCTGGCCGTCGGGGGTGACGTTGATCAGCGACCGGCCCGTGGCCTCGCCGCCCTCGAACGGCGCCGTGGCGAAGTGGACCCCCTGGGCGCGCATGTCGTGGGTGAAGACCTCGCCCAGCTGGTCCGCCGCGATCTTGCCGATGAAGGCCGCCTTGCCGCCGAAGGAGGCGACGCCCGCCACGGTGTTCCCGGCCGAGCCGCCCGAGGCCTCCACGCCCGCGGCCATGGCGGCGTAGAGCTGGGCCGCGCGCTCCCCGTCGATCAGCATCATGGTGCCGCTGGTTAGGGCCTGGGCCTCCAGGAAGGCCTCGTCGCAGGGCGCGATCACGTCGACGATGGCGTTGCCGATGGCGGCGACGTCGAAACGGCTGGTCATGGGGAAGGGCTCTCCGCGGGGGTCGGCGCGGGTTAGCCCACGGCAGGCTGCGGCGCAACGCGTGCTTGCGGACCGGTCGTCGCGGGGGTTACCTCGTCCCATGCGCATTCTCCTCGTCCCGACCGTGGCGCTGGGCGCCCTGCTGGCCTTCCAGTTCGGCCCGGCGCTCGCCGCGCCGCCGCGCGCCAAGGAGCGCCCCGTGCGCGAGGCGCCGCGCACCCCCAGCGCCGAGGAAAAGACCGACAAGGACGAGAAGCCCCGCTCGCGTCGCCGCTGGCCGGGCTCTGGCGCCGTCGTGGTGGTTCCGCCCAGTGAGTTGTCCAGTTCGACCGACCGCTTCCGCGCCGACAGCCGCGGCGCCGTCCCGCGCGGGCGGCTCAGCGGCTTCGCCGCCCTGGTCGGCAGTGACGAGGCGCGGCTGCGCGAGGCCCTGGGCCAGCCCGCCGCCAGCCGCAACGAGGGCCAGGGCGCCCTGTGGACCTACCGCTTCAGGAGTTGCGCCCTGCACGTCTTCCTGACCCGCGACCAGGCCGGCCTGCTGCGGGTCAAGGGCGGTTCGGCCGGCCCGCTGAAGCGCGGCGGCCAGGCCCCGGCGCTGGACGCCTGCGTGGCCGAGGCCCAGGCTTCCTGATGCGTGTCGCCATCCTGACGCCGGATCCGGCGGACCCCGCCCACGCCGGCCGCTGGAGCGAGGTGCGCGACCGCATGGTCGGGCCGCTCGCCGCCGAGGGCGTCACGGTCGAGAGCTTCAGCTGGATCGGAGACCCGCTCGCGCTGAAGGGCTTCGACCTCGTCCTGCCCCTGACCACCTGGGGCTACCATCGGGCCTACGACCAGTGGCGCGCCATGTGCGACGCCTGGGAGTTCGAGGGCGTCCGCATCCAGAACCCCGCCAGCGTGCTGCGCTGGAACGCCGACAAGCGCTACCTGGCGCGGCTGTACGACGCCGAGGCGCCGGTGATCCCGACCATGTACGTGGACCGCTTCGAGCCGCAGCACCTGCACGAGGCGGCGGTGCGCTTCGGCGTGGACCGGCTGATCGTCAAGCCGCAGGTCTCGGCCAGCGCCTACCAGACCCTGCTGGTCAACACCGGGGACGTGGTCGAGGGGGCGCCGCAGGGGCCGGCGATGATCCAGCCCTACATGGACGCGGTCGAGGGCGACGGGGAACTGTCGCTGATCTTCTTCGGCGGCGAGTTCAGCCACGCCATCCGCAAGGTGGCCAGGACCGGCGACTTCCGGGTCCAGCCCGAGTACGGCGGCCACATCAGCGCCTACGAACCGGACGCCGACGTGCTGGGCGCCGCGCGCCGGGTGCTGAAGGAGGTCGAGGAGCCGCTGCTCTACGCCCGGGTGGATCTGGTGCGCGATCCTTGGGGCAATCCGCAGCTGATGGAACTGGAGCTGATCGAGCCCGACCTCTACCTCGGCTTCGATCCCGAGCGGGGCGCCGGCTTCGCCCGCGCCGTGCGTCGGGCCGCCGAGACCTTCGCCGCCGCCGCCTCGGCGTAGAAGTTCCGCGAGGGGCAGAGGTCGGCCACCGGGCAGGACGGGCACTTGGGCCGCTGGGCCGTGCAGACATAGCGGCCGTGCAGGATCAGCCAGTGGTGGGCCCGCGTGAGCCAGGGCTCCGGCACCACGTCGAACAGCTGGGCCTCGACCTTGTCGGGCGTCGACGCGTTGGCCAGTCCCAGGCGGTGCGAGACCCGGAACACGTGGGTGTCCACGGCGATGGCGGGCTCGACGCCCAACTCGTTCAGCACCACCGAGGCGGTCTTGCGCCCGACGCCGGGCAGCGCCTGCAGCTTCTCGCGCTCCAGCGGGACCTCGCCGCCATACTGCTCGATCAGGATGCGCGAGAGCGCGATGACGTTCTTGGCCTTGGTGTTGAAGAGGCCGATCGAGGAGATGAAGGGCTTCACCCCCTCCTCGCCGAGCGCCAGCATCTTCTCCGGCGTATCGGCCACCGCGAACAGCTTGGCGGTCGCCTTGTTCACGGCGACGTCGGTCGCCTGGGCCGACAGCGCGACGGCGACCACCAGGGTGTAGGGATCGTGGAACTCGAGCTCGGTGCGCGGGTCG
>DASPLM010000306.1:0-5899 GCA_035627575.1 Caulobacteraceae bacterium
TGCACGTCCCAGAAGGTCGCCACGTTGCGGCTGTAGAGCACCTCGAGCGACGCCTGCTCGACGTCGCCGTCCATGATCTCGCCGTCGCTGCGCAGCCACAGCTTGTTCGTGTCGCCGCCGATCCAGGCGTCGCTCTCCCAGGTCCACAGGTCGACGTCGTCCGGATTGGACCAGTCCACCTGGTTGCGCACCATCCAGAAGGTGCGGTCCGGGTGGGACGCGTGCATGTCCTGGGCGGACGCCGCGGCGGGGAGCAGGACCAGCGCGGCCAGCAGGAGCGGGCGGAACCCGGGACGGATCACTGCAGACCTCCGTGGCCGGCGTGGGGGTCGACGGCGGCCGGCGGGGCGGCCTCCTCGTCCAGCCGCGCCACCACCACCGACGACATCATGCCGGACTCCATGTGGTAGAGCAGGTGGCAGTGGAAGGCCCACTCGCCCGGCTGGTCGGCGGTGATCAGGACGGAGTAGCTGGCCCCGGGCGCCACGCTGACCACGTGCTTGTCGGGCAGGCGCTCGGCCGGCTGGCCGTTCTCCAGCTGCACGAACATGCCGTGCAGGTGCATGGGGTGGGCCATCATCGACTCGTTCACGAAGCGCATGCGCACCCGCTCGCCGTACTTCAGGCGGATCGGCTCGGCGTCGCGGAAGGTGACGCCGTTGATGGTCCAGATGTAGCGCTCCATGTTTCCGCCCAGGCGCACCACGATCTCGCGTTCCGGCGCCCGCGTGTCCGCCTGCGGTTCGGCCGAGCGCAGGTCGGCGTAGCTGAGCACCCGCGATCCCGCCGGCGCCCCGTTGGCCCAACCGTAGACGCGGCCCGAGCCGTCGATCATGCCCGGCCGGGCGATCTCGCCGCCGTGGTCCATCGCCATGGCCTGGCCCATGCCGTAGTCGACCACCGGCAGGGATCCCGCAGGCGCGGACGGCAGGGCCTTCGCCTCGCGGACAGGGCCGTGGCCCATGGCCGCGTGATCCATGGCCGAGTGGTCCATGCCCGCGTGGGGATCGGCCGCCGCCGCGGGTCCCCCGTGGGCCGAATGATCGACGGGCGCCGCCGGGGCGGCGTGGGCGCTGTGGTCCATCCCGGCGTGGGGATCGGGGGCCGGCGCGGCTCCGCCATGGGCCGAGTGGTCGTCGGCCCTGGCCGGCTGGGGCGCCGGTGCGCCATGGCCGGAGTGATCCATGCCGGCGTGCGGGTCGGCGGCCGGTGGGGCAGGGGCCGCATGGGCCGAGTGGTCCGTCGCCCCGTGGTCCACGCCGTCCATGGCGTGGCCCATCTCGTTCATGGTCAGCAGGGCGCGCGGGCGCATCGCCGGGACGGGAGCTTCCAGTCCCTCGCGCACGGCCAGGGTGGCGCGTGCGTAGCCCGAGCGGTCGATGGCCTCGGCAAAGACCGTGAAGGCATCGCCGCCCTTCGGCTCCACCACCACGTCGTAGGTCTCGGCGGCGGAGAGGCGGAACTCGTCGGCGACGACGGGGTCCAGGTCGCGTCCGTCGGCGGCCACCACCGTCATCGGCAGGCCGGGGATGCGCACGTCGAAATAGCTCATCGCCGAGGCGTTGATGAAGCGCAGCCGCACCTTCTCGCCGGGCCGGAACAGGAAGGTCTCGTTGGTCTTCGGCGCCTTGCCGTTGACCAGGAAGGTGTAGCCCGTCACATCGGCGATGTCGGTCGGGTCCATGCGCATCCGGCCCCAGGCCATGCGGTCCTTCAGCGCCTTGCCGAAGCCGAACTTCCCCGCGTCGCGGAAGAAGTCCCCGACGGTGCGGTGGCCGTAGTTGTAGTAGCCGGGATCGACCTTCAGGTTGCGCAGGATGGTCTCGGTGTCCGCCTCGGTGAAATCCGACAGCACCACGAGATAGTCGCGGTCGGCCTGAACCTTCTCCGGCCCGCGGGGCGAGATCAGGATCGGCCCGTACAGCCCGGCCTGCTCCTGGGTGGCGTTGTGGGAGTGGTACCAGTAGGTGCCCGCCTGCTGGATGGGAAAGCGGTAGGTGTAGGTCTGGCCGGGCTGGATCGCCTCGAAGCCGTTGAAGCCGGGGACGCCGTCTTCCTTCCCCGGCAGGATCAGGCCGTGCCAGTGCAGCGAGGTGGGGGTGTCCATCCGGTTGGTGACGTGGATCACCACCTCCTCGCCCTCGCGGAACCGCAGGGCGGGGCCGGGGATCTGGCCATTGATGGTCATGCGCTCGACCGGCCGGCCGGTGATGTCGACGACCTTCTTCTCGACCACCAGGCGGTACTCGTCGGCCCGGGCGGCGGCCGCGGCGAGGAGGGTGAGCAGGGCGGTCGTCAGGGCGAGGAGGAGTTTCATCGGCGGCTCGACGGCGAAGAGGGGCATTGGCGGCCACGCGGGGCGCAGGTCAAGACAGGGATCGTACGGATGGCCGTGCGGGGGCCGCAAATGTAGGTACGATGGCGACGAGGCAGGGAGTCCCGGGGCCGATGGTCGCGCCCGGGCGGCGCCCGGGCTATCCTGTGCGCGTCAGACCGATCCGGAGCGTCCCATGGTCCAGCCCGCCACCGCCTCCCGCCGCGCCGCCCTGGCCCTGCTGCTGGGCGGCGTTTCGACCGCCGCCTGGGCCGCGCCCGCGGCGTCCGGGCTCACCGTGTTCAAGACGCCGTGGTGCGGGTGCTGCGGCGTCTGGCTCGACCGGATGAAGACGGCGGGGTTCACCAAGGTGACCGTGGTGCAGCTGGAGGACCTCGGCCCGACCCGGCGCAAGCTCGGCATCCCCGACGCCTACGCCTCCTGCCACACCGCCGTGATCGGCGGCTACGCCCTGGAGGGGCACGTCCCGCCGCAGGACGTCAGCCGCCTGCTGAAGGAGCGCCCGGCCGCCGCCGGCCTCGCGGTTCCAGGCATGCCCGCGGGATCACCCGGGATGGAGACGCCGGACGGGCGGCGCCAGCCGTTCAGCACCATGCTGGTGCTCAAGGACGGCAAGGCGCAGGTCTTCGCCCGCCACGGGTAGGCGCCGGAGCCGCCGATCCGCGTCAGTGCGCCAGCAGCACGCTGGGTCCTCCGGCGGCGAGCACCTTGCGCGTGACGCCGCCGAGCACGAGCTCCGCCAGCCGCGAGTGGCCGAAGGCGCCGCACACGAGCAGACCGGCGTCACAGCCCCGGGCGGCCTTCAGGATCGCCTCGCCCGTGTCGTCGCCACCGTCGATCCGCTGGAACTCCACGGCGCAGCCGTGCAGCCGCATGTAGTCGGTGAACCGCGCGGGATCGGCGCAGCGCCGCCGCGCGGTCGACAGGCTGTCGGGCTGCTGCAGCGCGACGATGCGCCGGGCCTCGGCCAGCAGCGGCAGGGCGGCGCGGACGGCCCGGCCCGCGTTCAGTCCTCCATCCCAGCCGATCGCGATCGTCAGGGCGTCCAGGGCAAGGGGCGCGCGGGCCACCAGCACCGGAGGCCCGGCGTGCAGCAGGGCGTGGGCGACGAAATCGCTGGTCCCGGCCTCCGCGCCGACCACCATCAGGTCCGTGAGCGGCAGCCACGGCGCCAGGGCCTCGGGCAGGGCGAGGTCGTCCTCGATGACCCGCACGCGCCGCTCCATCGCCAGTCCCGCCCTGGCGGCCGAGGCCGCCGCGCGCGACCGGATCAGCGCCCGCGCCTCGTCGTTGCTGGCCTGGACGTCCCGCACCAGCACCGGATCGATGTAGAACCCCGGCGGGGAGACGTAGGACAGCTGCACGGCGGGCGTGGGGAAGGCGCTCAGGATCCTGAGTTCGGCCTGGTGTCGCGCCGCCACCTCGGCGGCGAGATCGAACACGGCGGCGTCCTCGTCGCGGGCGGAGGCAGGGGCCAGGATGGCGCGGTAGGTCATCGGATCGCCTCCGCCCGGCCGCCACGGGACGCCGGGATGTCGATCATGTGGGCGAGCCTGTGCTCCGGGGCGAGATTGCGCAAGACCTCAAACCGCCCGCGTTTCGCCCCATGGGCGAACCGGGGCCCGAGCGGTCCCGCTGCTGCAACGCTTGTAAAACTCGGCCCTGCGACGTCAAAGCGACCAGGGTCGCCATTTTTTCGTCCGCATTTGGCGGCTCTCCAGACAGGCGAGTCACGTCCGGAGGCGGGTCCGGGCGCAGAGTGCGGGAGAAGGCATGAACCAGGAGAAACTGAAGGACGACTTCCTCGGGGCGCTGGACGCCCGCAAGGCCGAACGCAACGTGCCGGCGGCGTCGGAAGTCGAGACCTACACGCGCGCCCGCGAAGTCTTTGCCGTGCTGTGGGCCGCGCTGAAGGCCTGGGACGAGGCGATCGGCAGCCGCACAGAGGGAGCGTCCGTCCGGTACAAGTTCGAGAAGGTGTCCAAGGACGGCGTCGTGTTCGGACGCATCTCGGCGAGCCGCCCCGGCATGCCGGCCCTCAACCTGGCCTTCCAGATCAAGCATTCGACCATCTGGGTCACCCTCGGCCTGGAGCGCCGCGTGGACGGCGCGGACGATCTTGATGACCTGCTGGCGGCGCTCAAGGCCCAGATCGTCAGCTACTTCCTCTGACGGGCGGGCGAGGCCTGGGCCTCGATACGCCTCCCGACGACCCTGAGGACGCTCAAGGCCGTGGCGAGGTCTTCTGACGAGATGCCGTCGAGCATCTCGTCGCGGATCTCCTCGGCCAGCGCATTGCCCGCGTTGAGCACCGGCTCCGCCTCCTGCGTCATGTGGATCAGGTTCACGCGGCGATCCGTCGGGTGTGGTCTGCGCTCGATCATCTTCTGGGCCTGCAGCGCGTCCAGCAGGCGCACGAGGGTTGGTTCCTCCACCCCAAGCATGTCGGCCAGGCGCCGCTGGCTCACCCCGTCGCCCGCCTGGGATATCCAGAAAAGGGTGCGCCAACGGGCATAGGTCTGGCCCGCCCCCTCCATCTGCTCGCTGAATCGTCGCGGCCATTTGCGCCCGACCAGCATGAGCGCGCGGGCGAAGGCGAGTTGCAGGCCGGCGCGGTCCTCATAGCTCTGCTCGATCAGGGCCAGCGGCATGGGGGTCTCCGACAGCAGCGTCGATCCTCTGGATCGCTACGCCAATACGATGAACAGCGCCCAAAGATGGCGACCTGACGGACCGACGCGACAATCTGTCATACGTCCGCTCAAAGCAGCCGCGCGACAGTCAACCGTAGGTACCTACTGTGGTTTGCGGTGTAACGGCCGTGGCCGCTATCCTATAGTCCACGCCAATATCCTCGCCTGATCATGGTTAGTCGGCTAATCTTTATGGTGCGTTCTAATATATTTAAAGCATAGCGATCAGTATTCAGTGTTCGTTAGGTGTGGGGGCGCATTTCTCCAGCACGCAATTTCAACAGGGGCGCCCAATGATCAACTGGTTCGTGAAAGACGCGCCGATACGTCGGAAGCTGACGGTGTCGTTTGGACTGATGACCGCTGCGGTGGCGGTTGTCGCCGCCGTCGCCTTCCATGAGAGCCGCCTTGCAGCCGCCGCCGCCGCGTCGGGCGACGCCACGAGAATGGCCGAGGTGCTGCGCAGCAGCGGCGAAGTCACCCTGCTCGTCGCGGGAGGCATGCTGCTGTTGTCGCTGTTCCTGGGCTATGCCTTCAATCGCCTCATCTCAACGCCCTACGTGAGCACGGTAGTGCGCATGGAGGCGTTGGCGGCCGGCGATCTGGACAGCCCGATCCACTACACCGAGTTCAAGGACTGCGTCGGCCGGATGACGCGGGCCATGTTCACCTTCAAGGAGGCCGTGGCCGATCGCGCCCGAGCCGAGGCCGCCGCCGCCGAGCAGCGCGCCGAGGCGGAGCGGCATCGCCAGGAGGGCGAGAGCGCCCGCCTCGAGAATGCGCGACTGCAGAAATTCGTCGTCGACTCCGTGGCTACCGGCCTCGCCCGCCTGTCGGGCGGCGACCTGACCTTCCGCCTGAACGAGGCCTT
>DASPLM010000307.1:0-4696 GCA_035627575.1 Caulobacteraceae bacterium
TCGCCCTTCAGCCAGGCCTTCGACAGGGGCGGGCGCTGGTAGGGGGCGATGGGTTCCTCGCCGACCAGCACGATCTCGCCTTCATGGCCGTACTGGCGCAGGAGGGCGGCGGCCGAGCCGCCGGCGTGCCCGGCGCCGACGATGACGACCCGGCTCAAGCGGGCAGCTCGTCGTTCAGGCCGGCGAGGCGGCAGGCGGCGGTGTAGGTGTTGGCCAGCAGGCAGGCGATGGTCATGGGCCCCACGCCGCCCGGCACCGGCGTGATGGCGCCGGCGACCAGGGCCGCCTCGTCGAAGGCCACGTCGCCGACGACGCGGGTCTTGCCCTCGGCCGCCTTCGCGGGGTCCTTCGAGGGCACGCGGTTTATGCCGACGTCGATGACCGTCGCGCCCGGCTTGATCCAGTCGCCGCGGATCATCTCCGGCCGGCCGACGGCGGCGACCAGGATGTCGGCCTCCCGGCAGACGGCGGGCAGGTCGACCGTGCGCGAGTGGGCGATGGTGACGGTGCAGCTCTCGGCCAGCAGCAACTGAGCCATCGGCTTGCCGACGATATTGGAGCGGCCGACGACGACGGCCCGCTTGCCGGCGAGCGAGCCGTGCACGTCCTTCAGCATCAGCAGGCAACCCAGCGGCGTGCAGGGCGTCAGGGCGGGCTGGCCGGTGGCCAGGCGGCCGACGTTGACCACGTGGAAGCCGTCCACGTCCTTGTCCGGATGGATCGCCGCCAGCACCGCGTCGCTGTCGATCTGGCGGGGCAGGGGCAGCTGGACCAGGATGCCGTGGATGCCTGCGTCGGCGTTCAGCTGGGCGATCAGCGACAGCAGTTCGTCCTGGGAGGTGGTCTCGGGCAGGCGGTGGGTGTCGGACCGCATGCCGGCCTCTTCCGTCTGCTGGCCCTTGTTGCGGACGTAGATCTGGCTGGCCGGATCCTCTCCGACGATGACGACCGCCAGGCCCGGCGTCAGGGCGTGCTCTGCCTTGAGGCGCTCGACGCCGCGACCGACCCGCTCGCGCAGGCGCGCGGCGAAGGCTTTTCCGTCGATGAGGCGGGCGGTGGGCGGGGCGGACTCGATCATGGCCGGGATATAGCCGCGCCCGCCGCGATGCGAAACGGACAAGGGCGGTAGGGTCTTGGATCCTTCGCCCAGGGGCGAAGGGGGACCCGCCTGCCGGAGCAGCGTAGTTGCGCAGGTAAACGCGCAGGGTGTGGGGATGCCCGGTCGGCCGGTCGCGCGTTGTCCGAAGTCCTCGTCCTACGACAAGCTCAGGATGAGGACTTCTCTCGAGGCGCCTGGATTCGACCTCATCCTGAGCCTGTCGAAGGACGAGGTCGCGGCGCGCCCGCACCGCGGCGTCTCCACATCGCCCGCTGCGCCCCAAGGCGAAGGAGATAGGGCTTCGGCATCCTTGCATCGGCGCACGGGTCCTCGTGACTTCGCGCGTCCGCCAAGGCACGCTGCGCCGGTCGCCCCGGAGCCCCCATGCGCCTGCAAGTCATCGCCGCCGCCCTGGCCGCCCTGCTGACCGCCGCCTTCGCCTCGGCCGCGCCGCCGGACGTGCGGCTCTACACGATGGACTGCGGTGTGCTGACCGAGAAGGACGCGGACTGGTACGCCGACGACGGCGCCTACAAGGGCGTGACCAAGACGCTGGCCCTGCCGTGCTTCCTGATCCGGCACCCCGAGGGCGACCTGCTGTGGGACACCGGCGTGCCCCAGGCCATCGCCGACCTGCCCGAGGCCGCCCGGCCGCCCGGGGTCGCGGTGAAGCGCAGGCTGATCGACCAGCTGGCCGATCTGGGGCTGGAGCCGACGGACATCGAGTTCCTGTCCGTCTCCCACAGCCACTTCGACCACATGGGCAACGCCGGCCTGTTCGCCGCCTCCACCTGGATCGTGGACAAGGACGAGCGCGCCCACGCCTTCCGTCCCGCCGCCCGGGCGAACAAGGACGCGTTCCCCGCCTACGCCGCGCTGGAGAACGCGAAGACGGTGCTGATCGAAGGGGAGGGCGACCACGACGTGTTCGGCGACGGTTCGGTGGTGATCGTCCAGGCGCCCGGCCATACGCCCGGCCACACCGTGCTGCTGGTCCGCCTGCCGCAGGCCGGTCCCGTGCTGCTGACCGGCGACATGTGGCACATGGCCGACAGCCGCGCCGCCCGCCGCGTGCCCCGTTTCAACACCGACCGCGCCGCCACCCTGCGCAGCATGGACAAGGTCGAGGCCCTGGCCCGCGACACCGGCGCCCGCGTCGTGCGCCAGCACGTGCCCGAGGACATCGCGGCCCTGCCCGGGTTTCCCGAGGCGCTGCGCTAAGCTCTCACGATCGCTCGCGGTGCAGAGGGCGTGGGCGCCCGGCCGGCGAAGCAGGCGCTGCCCGAAGTCCTCGTCCTTCGACAAGCTCAGGATGAGGACTTCTATCGATCGGGCTGAGTTCAACCTCATCCCCTCGGGCTGAATTCGACCTCATCCTGAGCCTGTCGAAGGACGAGGTCGCGGCACACCTGCGCCGCTGCACCTCCACATCCCGCACGCAAGGACCACCGCGCTCGGCTGCGTGGGGGCGCTCTCGCTCCAGCGCGAAGGGCGAGCTTCCTCGCCCATTAAATCGACGTCATGTTTCGCAAGCTACCTTGCGACAACAGATACCTTGCGGTACCCATTCGCTCATGAACACGGTCACCGCCCCGAGCGGCACAATAGAGATCCAGCTGAAGAAGGGGGTGCTGGGGCTTTGCGTCCTGGCCCTTCTCTCCCGCGGAGACAGCTACGCCTACGAGATCGCCAGCCGCCTGTCGGACGCGATCGACATGGGCGAGGGCACCATCTACCCGCTGATGCGGCGCATGCAGTCCGAGGGGCTGGTCGAGACCTACCTGGTCGAGTCCCCCGCCGGACCGTCGCGCAAGTATTACCGGCTGACCCCGGCGGGACAGGACGCCCTGACGGTCCAGCGGGCCGACTGGCGCACCTTCGCCGACGCTGTCGAAGCCATCCTCGCGGAACCGGCCCCGGAGGCCGCGCCCGCCACCCTCACGGAAGACAAGTCATGACCCGCGCCGAATTCCTCGCCCGGCTCCGTCGGGGCCTGGTCGGCCTGCCGGCCGCCACCGCCGCCGAGATCTCGGCCGACTACGAGACCCACTTCGACGACGGCCTTGCCGCCGGCCGCAGCGAGGCCGAGATCGCCCAGGCGCTGGGCAACCCCGACCGCCTGGCCCGCGAACTGAAGGCCGAGATCGGCATCCAGCGCTGGCGCCAGGAGCAGAACCCCTCGGCCGCCGCCGGCGCGATCCTCGCGGTGCTGGGCCTGGGCGCCATCGACATCCTGTTCCTGCTGCCCTTCCTGATGGGCGTGCTGGGCGCGATGTTCGGCATCCTCATCGCCGTGGTCACCACCTTTTTCGCCGGCGGCTTCGTCATGGTGGTGGGGCCCTTCGTCGATGCGCCGGGCGGCGGCCTCGCCGCCTTCCTTGCCGGGCTCGGCATCATGGCCGGCTCGGTGGCCATGGGCGCCCTGCTGGCCATCTTCACCGTCTGGCTGGTCAACGGGATCGTCTGGTTCGCCCGCCTGCACTACCGCCTGCTCAAGCCCGCCCTCGAGCCGCAGTCGCCGGCGCCCCACAACACCCTCGTCTCGGGAGATCCCGCATGATCCGCACCCTCTTCATCATCGCCGGGGCGGCGCTGGTCCTCTGCCTCGTCAGCCTCGGCGGCGCCGCCGCCCTGGCCGGCCGCGACCTCGACCGCCACGACTGGACCTGGGTGGTCTCCGAGGACGAGACCGGCGACGACAGCTTCCGCTTCGAACGGGGCAAGGTCAGCCCCGACGCCGTCCGCACCCTGGCCTGGACCGGCGGCGACACCCTGGCGGTCGACCTCCCCGTCGACGTCACCTACGTCCAGGGCGACAAGGCCGGCGTCACCGTCTCCGGCCCGCAGACCACCATCGACCGGGTCCGCCTCGTCGACGGCCGCCTTACCCTGGCTGACGGCGACCACGAGGATCGGGGCTACGTCACCCTGGGCCGGGGCGGGCTGCGCGCCTGGAGCGAGACCGAGAAGCTGCGCATCACGGTCACCGCCCCCTCCGTCACCAGCTTCCGCGTCGGCGGCTCGGGCGACCTGACCATCGAGGGCTACGACAGGCCCGCGATGGAGCTGCTGATCGACGGCTCCGGCGATGTCGAGGCCTCCGGCAAGGCCCGGGCGCTGAAGCTGCGCATCAACGGCTCGGGCGACGCCGACCTGGCGGCCCTGACGCTCGCCGACGCCGTCATCGACATGCAGGGGTCAGGCGACGTCAGCGCCGGCCCCACCGGCGTGGTCGAGGCCGACCTCGGCGGCTCCGGCGACCTGCGCCTGACGCGCCGCCCCGAGCGGCTGGAGCGGAACCTCTCCGGTTCGGGCGACGTGATCGGGGGGTGAGGCCCCGGCGGCGCAAAATCCTTCCCTCCCCGCAGGGGCAGGGAAGGAGGGCCCCACGCACCGGAGGCGCGCAGCGCCGAAGGTCCTTCGCGTGGGAGGAAGAGTGGGGACGCGGCGTTAGCTACGCCTCGCCGCGTCAGCCCGACGGGAGCAATCCGCCGGCAAAATCCCGGCACCGCCCCTCCAGCACGAACCCCGTGGCGAACGCCAGGTCCGGGGCGAAGTAGCGGTCCTGGTCGTAGTGGCTGACCCCCGTCCGCACCC
>DASPLM010000308.1:0-2320 GCA_035627575.1 Caulobacteraceae bacterium
GGCGATGTGACCGCCCGCCGAGGCGCCCATCACGCCGATCCGCCCGGGATCGATGCCGTACTCGCCAGCCCGGCTTCGGATCAGCCGCAGCGCGCGCTGCGTGTCCTGCAGAGGCGTATCGGCCCCGGCCGCCCAGCCGTCCGCCGGCTGGCGGTAGCGCAGCACGAAGCAGGTGACGCCGGCCGCCTGGAACACGCGGGCGACGTCGGCGCCCTCCTTGTCGATCACCGCCCACCTGTAGCCGCCCCCCGGGATCAGCAGCAGGGCCGAGCCGTCCGGTCGGGCGGGCCGATAGACGGTCAGCTCCGGCTCGGTGACATGAACGGCGTAGCGGTCGTGGAAGCTGGGGTCGGTGCTGCGCTCGACCACCTGCAGGGCGACGGTCACCCGCTCGCCGCCCGGGGCTCCGTCCGGCCAGAGCGTCAGGCGTTCGGTCGGATCGGCGGGGCGGGTGTGGGGCGCTGCGGCGGCGGTCATGGCGGTCGCCCCGGCAACCGCGCTCGCGCCGAGAAAGGTCCGTCGGTGGAGAGTCATGGGGGGAGAGTAGCGGGACGGCGCCGGATTGCTACCGGTGTCAGCATCAGCCCGTCTCCCCCTGCGCGGAGCGCTCGGGGAGGTGGACGCGAAGCGGCCGGAGGGGGAAAGTTGCAGGGCGGCGCTCGGGGGTTCTCCCCCTCCGTCGCCTTCGGCGCCACCTCCCCCAGCTGCTCCCGCCACAGGGGGAGACGGGAAATATCTCCTGCCCCGCTCGCTGCCGCGAGCAGGGGAGGAGGAGTCGGCTCTACACCAGCTCGACCGCCATGGCCGTGGCTTCGCCGCCGCCGATGCAGAGCGAGGCGACGCCCTTCTTGCCGCCGCGCTGTTCCAGCGCCGACAGCAGGGTGGCGAGCACGCGGGCGCCGGAGGCGCCGATGGGGTGGCCGAGCGCCGTGGCGCCGCCGTGAACGTTCAGTTTCTCATGCGGGATGTTCAGGTCGCGCATGGCGATCATGGCGACGACGGCGAAGGCCTCGTTGACCTCGAACAGGTCCACGTCCTCGACGCTCCAGCCGGCCTTGGCCATGGCCTTCTGCATGGCCGGCACGGGCGCGGTGGTGAACTGGCCGGGCTCGTGGGCGTGGGCGGCGTGGCTGACCACGCGGGCGACGATGGGCATGCCCAGCTTCTCGGCCACCGACTGTCGCGTCATGACCAGGGCCGCGGCGCCGTCCGAGATGGACGAGGCGTTGGCGGCGGTGATGGTGCCGTCCTTGGCGAAGGCGGGCTTCAGCGAGGGGATCTTGGCCGGGTCGGCCTTCAGCGGCTGCTCGTCCTTCGTCACCACGTCCTCGCCCTTGCGGGTCTTGACGGTGACGGGGGTGATCTCGCGGTCGAAGGCGCCGGACTCGATGGCGTTGCGGGCGCGGGTCAGGCTCTCGATGGCGTAGGCGTCCTGGGCCTCGCGGGTGAACTGGTAGACGCCGGCGGTGTCCTCGGCGAAGGCGCCCATCAGCTTGCCCGGCGTGTAGGCGTCCTCGAGGCCGTCCAGGTACATGCTGTCGCTGATGACGTCGTGGCCGATGCGGGCGCCGCCGCGGTGCTTGCCCATGACGTAGGGGGCGTTGGTCATGCTCTCCATGCCGCCGGCGACGATCACGTCGGCCGAGCCCGCCTTGAGCGCGTCGTGGGCCATGATGGCCGCCTGCATGCCCGAGCCGCACATCTTGTTGACCGTGGTGGCCTCGACGTGGAGCGGCAGGCCCGCGCCGATGCCGGCCTGGCGCGCCGGCGCCTGGCCGAGGCCGGCGGGAAGGACGCAGCCCATGAAGATCTGCTCGACCTGCTCGCCCGAGATATTGGCGCGCTCCAGCGCGGCCTTCACGGCGGCGGCGCCGAGCTCGGTCGACTTGGCGCCCGCCAGCACGCCCTGGAACCCGCCCATGGGCGTGCGGGCGTAGGAGGCGATGACGACGGGATCGTTGGCGAGGTCGGAAGCTTGGGCGGTCATGCGGGGTTTACTCCAGGGAAGGAAGCGCGGGCGTTAGAGACCCGTCAGGCGGGCTTGGCAAGCACCTTGCGGAGCTGGCGGGCGACGCCGAGGGGGCGTCCGTCCGGAGCGATCGCCACCCCGTCCTCCACCGCCCAGCCCGACGAGGCGTCGCCGGTCCGGAACTCGAAATAGGCCCAGCCGTCGGGCGAGACGTCGGGGCCCAGCGGGTCGAACAGGTCCACCCGCATGTCGGCGGTCGCGGTCATGGCCATGTCGGTGACCATGAAGAAGTTCGGCCAGATGGCGTCCATCAGGAAGCACAGGCGCGCCTCGTCCAGCGGCTTGCCGTCC
>DASPLM010000309.1:0-8207 GCA_035627575.1 Caulobacteraceae bacterium
GGTGCGCGCGAGATCGGCCAGCAGGCCGGACCGGTCCCGTCCCGACACCTCGACGATGGTCGCGCTCTGGGTGGCGTCGTTGTCGAACACCGCCACCGGGACGATCTCGAAGGCCGCGGCGCGCCGGGCCATGACTCCGGCCGGCCGCTCCGCGCCGACCGGCTCGCCGCGGGCGGCCGCCTCCAGCCGGCGGCAGGCTTCGGTCAGGGCATGGGCGTGGCGCCCCCCGAACGGCTCTCCCGCCGCGTCCTGGAGATAGAAGATGTCCAGCGCCTGGCCCGAGTCCGAGGTGAACACCCGCGCGCCGACCACGTCGGCGCCCAGGGCCGCCAGCGCCGAGGCCATGTCCGCGAACAGGCCGGGTCGGTCCGGCGCCGCCACCGTCAGTTCCATGGCGTTGCGGTCCGTGCGCAACCGGGCTTCGGCCGCGGCGCCCTGGGCCGCCATGCGTCGCGACAGGGCGGCGTGGCGCAGGTGATCCTCGGTCGGCAGGCTGGTGAAGTAGGCGTTCTCCATGGCCGCGGCCCATTCGGCCGCCGCCGGGTTGCCCGCGACCAGGGCCTCGCGCGCCGCGTGGGCCTCGGCCGCCTGCTGCTTGCGGAACGCCGTGGCCGCGTCCGAGCCGCGGCCGCCGCGGAACACGGCCTGGGTGGCGGCGAACAGTTCGCGCATCAGCTGGCCCTTCCACCCGTTCCAGACGCCCGGACCGACCGCGCGGATATCGGCCACGGTCAGCACCTGCAGCAGGCGCAGCCGCTCGGGGTTCTCGACGATGCGGGCGAAGGCGGCGACCGTGTCGGGGTCGGACACGTCGCGCTTCTGGGCGTAGTCGGACAGCACCAGGTGGTGGCGCACCAGCCACGCGACCAGATCGGCCTGGGCGCGGGGCAGGCCCAGCCGTTCGCAGGCGCGGTAGGCGGCGATGGAGCCATCGTCCTCCTGGCCGCGCGTCCCGCCCTTGCCGGTGTCGTGCAGCAGCATGGCCAGGAACAGGGACTCGGTGTCGTTGATCGAGGCCATGATGCTGGTGGACAGCGGATGGTCCTCGATCAGCTTGCCGCGCTGGATGTCGTTGATGATGCCGATGGCCCGCAGGGTGTGCTCGTCCACCGTGTAGGCGTGGTACATGTTGAACTGGGTCTGGCCGACCACCCGCCCGAACTCGGGCAGGAAGCGTCCCAGCAGCCCCGTCTCGTTCATCAGGGTCAGAACGCGGTAGGGCTGGGCGCCGTGGGCCAGCACGTCGAGGAAGGCGCGCGTCGCCTCGGGATCGCGCCGCAGGCGGGGCGTCACGAGATGCAGCCGCCGGTTCACCGCCGTGAACGCATCCGGGTGCAGGTCCAGGCCGTTGCGGTCGACGGTGCGGAACAGGCGCAGCAGGTTGGCCGGGTCGCGGTCCAGCATCGCCGGATCGGCGAGCTGCAGGCGCCCCCCCTCCTCCAGGAAGCCCTCGACATCGAGCGGCCGCGCCTTCGTCTTGCGGCCCGGGATCCAGCGGGCGATCCCCTGCGGCGCCTTCTGCCGGCCGGCCTCCAGCTTGGCGCAGAAGGCCCGGGTCAGGCCGCCGACGTCCTTGGCGGTGAGGAAGTAGCGGCGCATGAAGCGCTCCACCGCGGCCTCGCCGGCGCTATCGCGGAAGCCCATGCGCCGGGCGATCTCGGGCTGGACGTCGAAGGTGAGCTTCTCCTCCGCCCGGCCGCTGACCAGGTGCAGCCAGATGCGCACCGACCAGAGGAAGTCGAACGCCTGGCCCACGCCGCGCTGCTCCTTGGGCGTCAGCAGCCCCTCCAGCGCCTTCTGGCCGAGCACGCTCTCGGGGGCGAGGGACCGGGCGATCCAGAACAGGGTGTTCAGGTCCCGCAGGCCGCCCTTGCCTTCCTTCACATTGGGTTCGACGCGATAGCGCGAGGCGCCCGCCTTCTCGTGGCGCACGTCCCGCTCGGCCAGCTTGGCGGCGATGAAGGGCTTGGGATCAGCCTTCTTCACCTCCTTGCGGAACTTCGAGAGGAAGCTGTCGGCGAGGTGCGCGTCCCCGGCGACGTGGCGGCCTTCCAGCAGGGTGGTGCGCACCGTCATGTCGTCCCGCGCCAGCCGCAGGGACTCGTCGACCGTGCGCGCCGCCCAGCCCACCTTCAGCCGCAGGTCCCACAGCACGTAGAGCATGAATTCGGTGAGGCTCTCGGCCCGCGCCGTCTTCTTCCAGGGGCGCAGGAACAGCAGGTCCAGGTCCGAGAAGGGCGCCAGCACGCCGCGGCCGTAGCCGCCGACCGCCAGCACCGCCAGCCGCTCCGCCTCGTTCGGGTTGGGGGCGGGGAAGACCTCCTGGGCGGCGTAGTCCCACAGGGCCTGAACCACCGCGTCCGCCGCCGCCGCATAGAGCCGCGCGACCTCCACGCCGGCGCCGCCCGCCTCCAGCCGCGCCCGGGCCCGCGCCCGGCCGGCGTCCAGCGCCTCCCGCAGCACCTCGACCACCAAAGCGCGGCGCGCCAGGTCGCCCGCGGCGCCTTCGGTGCGGAGGCGCAGGCGGCTCAGGATCTGGGAAGGGTCGGGGGTGGTGGTCACGGGCGGAATGTAGGCGCGAACGGAGGCCGGAGGAATGCGGGCCGCGGGCGGGCGCTCATCCTTCTCTCTTCAGAGAGAAGGAGGGCCCCACGCACCGGAGGCGCGGAGCGCCGTAGGTTCTTGCGTGGGTGGAAGAGTGACTTCCGGCCGTGCGCCCCTTCAGGCAGACACTCTTCCTCCGGCGTGGACCTGCGCAGGCTGCCGCCTGCTCCGGTACGCCGGGACCTCCTTCTCTCCAGAGAGAAGGAAGATTTGCCGGTGATCGGTTCTCCCCTGAGCCTCTTGGTGGAACTTTCGCGCCCTCGGGTCGGAAGGCTGTCAAGGACGACGCCCTTCGGGCGTCGCAAGCGGAGCTTGTGGCGCTTCGCGCCATCCTTGACTGCCTTCCGACCGGGCGCATCATTCCATCAAGAGGATCAGGGACGGGTGTGTTCAGGACCTGGCGCTCTTCCCCTCTCCCTCGGGAGGGGGCGAGCGGCGGCGCGAAGCGGCGACGGAGCCGGTGAGGCGTCAGCCGGGGCGCCACGCCTCCGCCAGCCGCAGGAGCGTCGCGCACCGGACATGCCTCCCCCGGATCCGCTGCGCGTCTCCGGGCCCTCCCGAGGGAGGGCGGGGAGGGCGCGTGTCGGCCTACCCCTTCGCCAGGCTCTTCAGCCGGTACAGCGCCTCCAGCGCCTCGCGGGGACTCATCTCGTCGGGGTCGATTTCGGCCAGGGCCTTGTCGGCGGCCGAGGGTTGCGCCGGCTCGAACACCGCCGCGGCCTCGGCTGCGGCGAACAGCGGCAGGTCCTCGAGGCGGGCGGGGGCGGCCTTCTCGCTCTCCAGCCGCTCCAGCACCTCGCGGGCGCGGGCCACCACCGGAGCCGGGACGCCGGCCAGCCTGGCCACCTGCACGCCGTAGCTGCGGTCGGCGGCGCCCGGCGCCGCCTCGTGCAGGAAGACGAGGTCGCCGTTCCATTCACGGGCGCGCATGGACAGGTTGCAGACGTGGGCGAGGCGATCCTCCAGCCGGGCCAGCTCATGATAGTGGGTGGCGAAGAGGGTGCGGGCGCGGTTGGTCTCGTGCAGGGCCTCGGCGCAGGCCCAGGCGATGGCGAGGCCGTCGTAGGTGGCCGTGCCGCGGCCGATCTCGTCCAGCACCACCAGCGAGCGCTCCGTGGCCTGGGTCAGGATGGCGGCGGTCTCGACCATCTCCATCATGAAGGTGGAGCGGCCCCGCGCCAGGTCGTCGCCTGCGCCCACGCGGCTGAACAGCCGGTCCACCACGCCGAGCGTCATGGAACGGGCGGGGACGAAACAGCCGGCCTGGGCCAGCACCGCCAGGAGCGCGTTCTGGCGCAGGAAGGTCGACTTGCCGGCCATGTTCGGCCCGGTGACGATGGCCAGGCGGGCGCAGCGCTCGCCCGAGGCGTCCAGCGCGCAGTCGTTGGGCGTGTAGGCCTCGCCCTCGCGACGGACCGCCGCCTCGACCACCGGGTGGCGGCCGCCCTCGACCCTGAACAGGGTCGAGCGGTCGACGGCGGGGCGGACGGCGTTGTGCTCCTCCGCCCATTCCGCCAGCGCCGCGGCGCAGTCGATCGCGGCGAGGGCCTCGGCGGCCGCCTGGATGGCGGGGGCGAGGTCGGCGGCGCGGGCGCGGAAGGTCTCGAAGGTCTCCGCCTCGATGGCGAGCGCGCGCTCGCCGGCCTGGGCGATGCGGGCGTCGAGGTCGGCCAGTTCCACGGTGGTGAAGCGGACCTGGTTGGCCAGGGTCTGACGGTGGATGAAGGTCGCGTTCAGCGGCGGCTTCATCAGGGCCTCGGCGTGGCGCGCCGTGGTCTCGAGGAAATAGCCCAGCACCGCGTTGTGGCGCACCTTCAGCGGCGCGCCGCTCCGGGCCTGGAGGTCGGCCTCCATGCCGGCGACGACCCGGCGGCTGTCGTCGCGCAGGGCGCGCGCCTCGTCCAGTTCGGGGCGGAAGCCGGCGGCGACATAGCCGCCGTCGCGCGCATTCTGGGGCAGTTCCTCGCCCAGTCCGGCCTCCAGGTCCGCGAGCAGGGCGGCGAGCCCGTCGGAAGGGGTGAGCGCCACCAGGGCCTCGCCCAGCGCCAGGGGCGGTCCATCGAGCGGATCGCGGGACGCCCTGAACAGGTCGCACAGTTGAATGCCGGTGCGCAGCGCCGCGCGGACGGCGCCCAGGTCGCGCGGGCCGCCCCGGCCCAGCGCCAGACGCGACAGGGAGCGCGCCATGTCGCCCGATCCCTTCAGCCGCTCGCGCACGTCGCGGCGCAGGCTTCGCCGCTCCAGCAGCCAGGCCACCGCGTCCAGGCGCCGGTCGATGGCGTCCACGTCCAGCAGCGGCCGCGACAGGCGCGCGGCCAGTTCGCGCGCGCCGCCGGAGGTGATGGTGCGGTCGATGCAGGCGAGCAGGCTGCCCTCGCGGCCGCCGGACTGGGCGCGCTCGATCTCGAGGCTGGCGCGCGTGGCCGGGTCGATGGCCATGAACTCGGCGTCCGCGCCGCGGCGCGGCGGTTTCAGCGCCGGCGCCTTGCCGGGCTGGGTGGTCTCCAGATAGGCGGCGATGAGGCCGAGCGCCGCGATCTCGCAGGGGGCGAAGTCGCCAAAGCCGTCGAGGGTGTCGACGCCGTAGAGCCGCCGCACCCGCGCCTCGGCGGCGGAGGGCTCGGCCAGGGCCGCGGCCATGGGCTGGACCGTTCCGCCCGCGACCTTCAGCGCCGCGGCGACCAGCTCGTCGGCGAAGAGCCGGTCGGCGGCCAGGGTCTCGGACGGGCGCAGCGCCGCCAGCGCCGAGGCCAGATCCTCGCGGCTGGTGACCAGGCATTCCACGTCCCCGGTGGAAAGCTCGACGGAGGCGAGCGCCGCCTGGCCCTGGCGCACGGCCACGGCCGCCAGTCGGTTCGAGCCCCGGGCGTCCAGCCAGTTCTCCTCGGTGATGGTGCCCGGCGTGACGACGCGGACCACCTCGCGCCGGACCACCGCCTTGTAGCCGCGCTTGCGGGCCTCGGCCGGGTCTTCCATCTGCTCGCAGACGGCGACCTTGATCCCCTGGCGGACCAGCTTGGCCATGTAGGCCTCGGCCGCATGGACGGGAACGCCAGCCATGGGGATGTCGCCGCCGGCGTGCTTGCCGCGCCTGGTCAGGGCCACGCCCAGCAGCTCGGCCGCCTTCACCGCGTCGTCGAAGAAGAGCTCGTAGAAGTCGCCCATGCGGAAGAAGAGCAGGGCGTCGGGCTGGGCGTTCTTGGCGGCGAAGAACTGCGCCATGACGGGCGTCGCGTCCGGCGGAACGGCCGGGGCGGGCGCGACGGGGGCGGCGGGAGCGTTCATCGGGCGCAGGGATTCGCTGAAAGGTTAAGAGCGCAGTTTCGCCCGCGGCGCCTGGGGGCTCAAGCCGGGCGGCGGGTTGTCCACAGGAGCGCCCACGGACCCGTGGTCGCGGGACGGCGCCAAAACTCCTGCCCCGCCGTGTTGTGACCCCCGCCGCCGGGGTCTAGGTTGCCGGCCCCCATCCCCGCCGTGCCGGACGCCATGAACGACGAAAAGAAGACCTTCACCGACGAAGAGGCGCTCAACTTCCACCGCAAGCCCCAGCCCGGGAAGATCGCCGTCACGGCGACCAAGCCGATGGCCACCCAGCGGGACCTGAGCCTGGCCTATTCGCCCGGCGTGGCCGTCCCCGTGCTGGCGATCGCGAAGGACCCGGACCTGGCCTACGAGTACACCTCCAAGGGCAACCTGGTGGCGGTGATCTCCAACGGCACCGCCATCCTCGGGCTCGGCAACCTGGGCGGCCTGGCCTCCAAGCCGGTGATGGAAGGCAAGGCGGTGCTGTTCAAGCGCTTCGCCGACGTGGACGCCATCGACGTCGAGGTGGCCACCACCGATCCGGACGAGTTCATCACCGTGGTGAAGAACATCGGCATGACCTACGGGGGCATCAACCTCGAGGACATCAAGAGCCCCGAGTGCTTCATCATCGAGAGCGAGCTGCAGGGCCTGCTCGACATCCCGGTCTTCCACGACGACCAGCACGGCACGGCGATCATCTCGGCCGCGGGCCTGATCAACGCCTGCGAGATCACCGGCCGCCGCCTGGACGAGGTCAAGGTGGTGCTCTCCGGCGCCGGGGCCGCGGGCCTCAGCTCCATCGGCCTGATGAAGGCCATGGGCGTGCGGGCCGAGAACACCGTCATCCTCGACCGCGACGGCGTGGTCTATCCGGGCCGCCCCGGCGTCATGGACCAGTGGAAGGCCGCCCACGCCACCGACACTCCGCACCGCACCCTGGCGGAAGCGATCGTCGGCGCCGACGTCTTCCTGGGCCTCAGCGCCAAGGGCGTGCTGACCAAGGAGATGGTGGCGACCATGGCGCCCAACCCGATCATCTTCGCCATGGCCAACCCCGACCCGGAGATCACCCCGGAGGAGGTCTACGAGGTCCGTTCGGACGCCATCGTCGCCACCGGCCGGTCGGACTATCCGAACCAGGTCAACAACGTGCTGGGCTTCCCCTACATCTTCCGCGGCGCGCTGGACGTCCGCGCCCGGCAGGTGAACCACGAGATGAAGATCGCCTGCGCCGAGGCGCTCGCCCGCCTGGCGCGGGAGGACGTGCCCGACGAGGTCGCCGCCGCCTACCAGGGCCGGCAGCTGAAGTTCGGCCCCGACTACATCATCCCCTCCCCCTTCGACCCGCGCCTGATCTGGTACGTGCCGCCCTTCGTGGCCGAGGCGGCCATGCGCACGGGCGTGGCGCGCAAGCCGATCGAGGACATGGACGCCTACCGCGACAGCCTGCGCCGGCGGCTGGACCCGTCGGCCTCCCTGCTGCAGAGCATCTCGACGGCCGTCACCAACGCGCCCAACAAGCGCATCGTCTTCGCCGAGGGCGAGGAGACCTCGGTCATCCGCGCCGCCTACGCCTTCAAGACGCAGGGCCTGGGCACGCCCATCCTGGTCGGCCGCGAGGAGCTGGTGCGCAAGAACGCGCTCTGGGCCGGCCTCGACTTCGACGAGATGGGCATCGAGATCGTCAACGCTCGCCTCTCGCACCGCAACGCCGAGTACGTCGAGACCCTGTACGCGCGGCTGGCCCGCCACGGCTACCTGAAGCGCGACGTGCAACGGTTGATCAACCTTGACCGCAACAGCTTCGCCGCCTCCATGGTCAAGGCCGGCCACGCCGACGGGATGGTCACCGGGGTCACCCGCAGCTTCGACCAGGCCCTGACCGAGGTCCGCCGCGTGCTCGACCCCGTCGGCCGCGTCATGGGCATGTCCGTCGTTCTGGCGCGGGGCCACACCATCTTCGTCGCCGACACCTCCCTGAACGAGGTCCCGAACCCGGAGGACCTGGTCGAGATCGCCATGGAGGCGGCGCGGACGGTGCAGCGGCTGGGCCGCACGCCGCGGGTGGCCTTCATGTCCTACTCCACCTTCGGCAACCCGCCCGGCGCCCGCGGCGAGCGGGTGCACGAGGCGGTGCGGATGATGGACGCCCGAACCGACGTCGACTTCGAGTACGAGGGCGAGATGCCCCCGGACGTGGCCCTGAACCCGGCGGTCTGGGCCAACTATCCGTTCCAGCGCCTGACCGCCCCGGCCAACGTGCTGATCATGCCGGCCATCCACTCGGCCTCGATCTC
>DASPLM010000310.1:0-4389 GCA_035627575.1 Caulobacteraceae bacterium
GCTTCTGGCTCCAGCACTCGCCGATGTTGGGGCAGGCGGCCTCCTCGCATACCGTGTGGAGGCCCTTCTCCTTCACGATCGCGCGGGTCTCGTTGTACTGGCCGGACCCGGGCGCGCGCACGCGCAGCCAGTCGGGCTTGCGCAGGACCGGGCTGTCCGGGCGGGCCTGCTTCTCGGGGTGACGCAGCGCCTTCGCGCCGACCGTATCGATGACCGTGACCATGCGGTGGCGTATGTCGTCCTTTCCGCGCCGGGGATCAAGGTGGAGGGTGGTCGCGGATCACCGCTCGCTGTCGAGCATGGCCATCTGCGCCGGAGCGTAGCGGTCTCCGGCGGCGGCGCCTCTGGGGGCGGCGCGGTCGACGGCGGCGAGGTCGTCCGGCGTCAGGGCCACGTCCAGCGCTCCCAGCGCCTCAGCCAGGCGGCCCCGGCGCCGCGCGCCGACCAGGGGGACGATGTCCTGCCCCTGGGCCGCCACCCAGGCGATGGCGATCTGGGCGACGCTGGCGCCCTTCGCCACCGCCACGCCGCGCAGGGCGTCCACCAGCTTCAGATTGTGCGCCAGGTTCTCGCCCTGGAATCGCGGCGAGTGGGCGCGGAAATCGCGCTCGCCGCGCACGCCCTCGAAATGGCCGCTGATCAGGCCGCGGGAGAGCACGCCGTAGGCGGTGACGCCGATCCCCAACTCGCGGCAGGCTGGCAGGATGGCGTCCTCGACCCCGCGGGAAATGATCGAGTATTCGATCTGCAGGTCGGCGACGGGATGAACGGCCGCAGCCCGCCGGATCGTCTCAGCGCCCACTTCGGAGAGGCCGATGTAGCGGACCCAGCCGGCCTGGACCATGTCGGCGATGGCGCCGATCGTGTCCTCGATGGGCACGTTCGGGTCCAGCCGCGCAGGCCGGTAGATGTCGACGTAGTCGGTCCCCAGCCGTTTCAGGGTATAGGCCAAGGCCGACTTCACGGCCCGGGGCCGGGCGTCGTAGCCGAGCCACTGGCCGTCGGGCGCGCGCTGGGCGCCGAACTTGACGCTGAGGCGCACCCGGTCCCGCGGCCGGTCCCGCAGGGCCTCGCCGATCAGCATCTCGTTGTGGCCCATGCCGTAGAAGTCACCGGTGTCGAGCAGGGTGACGCCTGCCTCGAGCGCGACGTCGATGGTGGCCAGGCTCTCGGCCCGGTCGGCGGGGCCATACAGGTCGGACATGCCCATGCAGCCAAGCCCGAGGGCGGAAACGTCGGGGCCGGCGCGGCCGAGCTGTCGGGTCTGCATGGCGGTTGCTCCTGAAGCGCGTGACAGCGGCAATGTGCGCCCGGGCGCTTCATGCGATAAGCCGTACAGTTCGGCACAGCCTGTTCGGGATTCCGCACAATGAGACAGACGGACCTCAGCGACCTCGACGCGTTCGCGGCCGTGGCCCGGACCCGCAACTTCCGGCGGGCCGCCGCCCTGCGCGGGGTGTCCGCCTCGGCGCTCAGCCAGTCGGTGCGCAAGCTGGAGGCCCGGCTGGGCGTGCGGCTGCTGAACCGCACCACCCGCAGTGTCGCGCCGACCGAAGCCGGCCGGCGGCTGTTGGACCAGCTGGAGCCCGCCCTGGCGGAGATCACGGCGGCGGTCGACCAGTTGCAGGCGGATCCCGACACGCCCGCCGGGACCCTGCGGATCAACGCGCCCGAGCCGGCGGTGGACCTCGTCCTCGGCCCCATGGTCGCATCCTTCCTCCGGGCCCATCCGCGGGTTCGGCTGGAGATCATCGCCGAAAGCCGGCTCGTCGACATCGTCGCCGAAGGCTTCGACGCCGGAGTGCGTTGGGGCGAGGACCTTGCGCTGGACATGGTGGCGGCGCCGCTGGGACCGCCGCAGCGGTTCGTGCTGGCCGCCGCGCCCTCGCTGATCGAGGCCCACGGGCGGCCGGAGCATCCCGAAGACCTCCTGACCCTACCCTGCCTGCGCTTCCGTTTCGCCAGCGGGGTGGTCCCCGCCTGGGAGTTCCAGAAGGACGGGAAGGTGCTACGCGTCGACCCGACGGGGCCGCTGGTCACCTCCAGCGTGGCGCTGATCCGCCGCGCCGCCCTCGACGGGCTGGGCTTCTGGGCCACCTTCGATGGATGGGTCGCCGCGGACGTGGCGGCCGGGCGGCTCATCACCGTGCTGGACGACTGGCTGCCGCCTTTCCCGGGGCCCTATCTCTACTATCCCGACCGGCTGAACGCCCCGCCGGCGCTCCGGGCCTTTGTCGACTTCGCGCGGACGTGGAAGCCGGTCGCGGGCCGCGGTGGAACCGGCTAGACCTTGGCCGTGCGCCGGGTCGTCATCGCCTTGCTGTCGAGCCTGTTCCTCGCCGCCTGCGGCGAGGACACGGGCAAGGCGTTCCTGAGCAGCCAGACGCCGCCGGCGCTCCCGCCGCGGGCGTGGGCGCCGGACGGCTGGGCCTGGGGCGCGATCCGCATCGGCGAAGCGCCCGAACTCCGCTACGGCGTCGTCGGCCCGGCGGGGCGGCCGAAGGGGCACGTCCTGTTCGTCACCGGCTACGGCGAGCCGGCCGAAGTCTATTTCGAGGTCGCCCGCGACCTGCTGGACCGCGGCCATGCGGTCTGGGTGCTGGAGCCCCATGGGCAGGGAGGATCGGGACGCTTCCGAGGGCCGCCCGACGTGGGCCGCTCGGCCGGTTTCGACGTCGACGCCGACGCCGTGCGCATGCTGGCGACCCGGGTCATCCGGCCGCGGTCGGGCGAGCCCCTGGTGCTGGCCGGCTGGGACTCGGGCGCGCTGCCGGTGCTGCTGGCGCTCCAGGCAGGGACACCGGAAGCGTCGGGCGCCTTCCTCTGGTCGCCGGACCTGAGCGCCGTAGCGGACCCGCGCGCGGCTGACTGGTTCACCCGCGCCGGGCTGGGCCTGCTGCGGGCGGAAGGCGCGGCCTGGACGCGGCCGGCCGGCGACATGACGCGGCCCTCGCGGCGCCCGCTGGCGTGGCAGATGGCCAACCCCGACCTGCGGATCGGGGGGCGCGGCCATAGCTGGCTGAAGGCCGAGGCTGCAGCCGTGGCGCAGGCGACGGACGCCGCCGCCCTGAGCCGGATTCTGCGGCCGGTGGCGGTACACGCTCGCCCCAAGGACCGCCCGGCCGAGCGCGCCTGCCGCGCCATTCCAGGCTGCCGGCTGCAGCCCGCCTCCGCGGGGGGAGCAATCCACCTCGTCGACGACGCGGCGGCGCGGACCGCCTGGCGCGACGCCCTCATCGCCTTCGTCGAGGGCGCGGGCGAACCGCCGGCCGATCACGCGCCGTAACACGTCTTTTCATTGGAACCGGCGCGCTATAGCTTCGCGTTCCAACACAAGAAGAACGACAAGTCTTCGAGGAGGCGACGTTCCATGCCGCATCAGTTCGATGCGCGGATGGGGGACAAGAGCGTATTCGACGCGCTGCTGGATGCGGCGAGCAGGTACGGTCTGAAGAAGGAGATCCTGGAGGACCAGGATCGCAAGCCCCAGACGTATACAGACCTGATCCGCGCCGCCTTCGTGCTCGGGCGCAAGGTCGCGGCCATGACCGCGCCGAAGGAGCGCGTGGGCGTCCTGTTGCCGTCCAGCGCGGGCGTGGTCGTGACCTTCTACGGCCTGCACGCCTTCGGCCGCGTGCCCGTCATGCTGAACTTCACCTCCGGCGCACGGAATCTGAAGGCCGCGCTAGAGGCCGCAGGGGTGAAGCGCATCCTGACCGCTAAGCGGTTCATCGAGAACGCCAAGCTGGACGACCTCGTCGCCGAACTGGGCGCCGTCTCCGAGATCGTCTGGCTGGACGACATCCGCGCCTCCATCGGCCTGCAGGACAAGCTGTTCGGCCTGGCGGCGGGCCTCGCGCCGCGCCTGTTCCGCACGAGGACCTCGCCGCAGGATCCGGGCGTGGTGCTGTTCACCTCCGGCAGCTTCGGCGCCCCCAAGGGCGTGGTCCTGACCCAGGCCAACCTCGTGTCGAACGTGGCCCAGGTGGCCGCCCACATCGACCTCGACCCCGCGTGGGTGATGTTCAACCCCCTGCCCACCTTCCACTGCTTCGGCCTGACCGGCGGCGTTCTGCTGCCGATTCTCACGGGCATGAAGGCGTTCGAGTACCCGTCGCCCCTGCACACCAAGCAGATCCCGCCACTGCTGAAGGAGGTCGGGGCCTCGATCCTCCTGGCCACCGACACCTTCGTGAACCAGTACGCCCGCGTCGGCGATCCCGCCGACTTCAGCACGCTGGAGTTCATCGTCTGCGGCGCCGAGAAGGTGCGCGACGAGACGCACAACCTGTTCTCGGTGCCGGTGCTGGAAGGCTACGGCGCCACCGAGGCCGCTCCCGTCGTTGCGGTGAACAAGCCGACCGACAACCGCAAGGGGACTGTCGGCCA
>DASPLM010000311.1:0-2134 GCA_035627575.1 Caulobacteraceae bacterium
AGGTTCGGCGCTGAAGCAGTCGTTCGTCTCGCGGAGCGTCCGGGTGGCGGTGACGGTGGTCGTGTTGCTGTATGCGGCGGCCGCCCTCTACTCGCGCCCAGTCTGGTTGATCCGGCCCTGAAACGCGCCGTCGTTTGTCCATCGGGACTCCGCATCGCCTGACCCGCTGACGCGGCGTCTCGGCGAGCGGCCTACCTTGATACCCTCTGCCGAAGGAGCCGCGCATGACCGATCTGCGCGGCGAGTGGCTGCGTTGCGCCGCCTGGCTCGAGGCCGCCCTCGATGGGTCGCACAGCCTCGATGATGTCTGGGCCGGTGTGCAGGCCGGCGAATTCCATTTCTGGCCCGGCCGGCGCAGCGCGGCCGTTGGCGAACTGGTCCGACACCCGCAACGGGCCGACTACCACGTCTGGCTGGCCGGCGGCGAACTCGACGAACTGCTGGAGATGGAGCGCGCAGCCAGCGCGTTCGCGCGCGCCCTGGGCTGCCAGCGCATCACCCTTCACGGCCGGCGCGGCTGGGAGCGGGTCCTGAAGGACTACCGCCCGGTCTTCGTCGCCCTGGCCAAGGACCTGTGACGGTCCGCGTCCCTTCAACCGACGGAGCCGCCATGAGCAGCAAATCCACCACCAAGACGAAGAATACCCAGACCCTCAATCCCTGGGCCCTGCAGCAGTACGACCGCCTGACCGGCGGCATCCTCGACATCGCCGACAATCCCGCCACGCCGTACGGCGGTCAGCTGTCGGCCGGCCCCGACCCGCTGCAGCAACAGGCCTGGGCCATGGCACAGCAGAACGTGGGAGCCGGGCAAGCGACGCTGGAGGCAGCCATCGCCGCGGCCCGCGCCGCCGGCGGCTACACGCCCATGACCGTGCAGGGCGGTTCGACCGCCGGCATGGACCTGTCGGGCTACATGAACCCCTACCTGGACACCGTGGCGGGCGGTTACCTCGAGGGGCTGGACCGCAGCCGCGAGATGGCGATCAACACCCAGGCCGGGGAACTGACGCGCCAGGGCGCCTTCGGCGGCTCGCGCCACGGCGTGGCCGACAGCCTGACCAACGAGGCCTTCGCCCGCCAGGCGTCGGACGGCCTGAACAACATCTACTCGTCGGGCTTCCAGTCGGCCCAGGCGGCCGCCCAGGCGGATCTCGGGAGGCAGCTGCAGGCGGCGATGAGCAACCAGTCCGCCGGCCTGCAGGGCGCCCAGCTCGGCCTCTCGGCCGCCAATGCGCTGGGACAGTTCGGCCAGCAGCAACAGCAGATGAGCGCCGCCGACGCGGGCCTGCTCAACCAGTTCGGCGCCCAGTCGCAGCAGTACGCACAGGCCGCGCTCGATGCGCAGTACCAGGAGTGGCTGCGCCAGCAGAACTGGCCGATGCAGCAGGCGCAGCTGCAGATGGGCGTCCTCAACGCCACGCCGTGGCCGATGAACTCCACCGGCCGCAGCGAAACGCGCAGCTATGACCCGCTTGAGTGGGCGAAGTTCGCATTCAGTGCGATCCCCATTCCCGGACTGCCGGCTTCGGGGATGGGTTGATCAGACGTCCGACCAGAACCTCAGCAAGGACAACCATGATGATGAACTATTTTGCACCCAAGCCGGCGCCCGGCGGCTTCGGCTTCGGCCCCTCTTACGGTGAGCGACAGGCGGGCTGGGGTCGGGCCCCCGCCCCGGATCCGACCGTCGTCAATCCTGTCCGGCCGCAGGCTTGGTCGTCCGAGGTGGCCCCAATGCCCGCGCTCCACTCCGGAGGCATGACGCCGGCGTCGGCTGGCGGCTATGCGCCTCGCGCCTTGGCCGACGTGCGGTTCCGCCGGCCCCAGGGTCACTGGATGCAAGGCGGCTGGGCCGGCCACGGCCCTCAGCAGACCTCCGTGTACGATCAGAGCTACGGCGGCCTGGCAGGCGGCTATCAGTCTGCGGGATGGGGCTTCGGTCCTCGGACTCAGGGCTGGGGCGGCCAAGCCGCAGGTTGGAGCGGTTTCGATCGGCTCGTCCGATGAGCGCGCCGGTCTGGATCGCGTTCGGCGGGATGGGGGTGACCGTGTTGCTAAACCTTGGCGGTTGGCTGGTCGCCTGGGGCGGTCTCAAGACGACGGTCAAGGCGCTTGGTGAACGTGTCGCCAC
>DASPLM010000312.1:0-19052 GCA_035627575.1 Caulobacteraceae bacterium
GACCGCGTGGGCCCAGACCTTCAGGCCCTGGCGATGGGCCTCGGCGGTCACGGCGCGGACCAGGCCGGGCGGCATGTCGGTGTAGATCTTGAGCGCCGAGGCGCCCGTCCCCTTCGCCTCGGCGACGACCTGGCGAAGGTCGGTGGAGGCGTCCACGCCGCGCAGCCAGGCGACTTCGCCCGGCGGCCGGGCCCCCCGCGTCAGCGGCCCCAGCCGGTGGTCCGAGAAGTGCGCCGGACCGGCGACCATGGCGGCGTAGTCGATCTCGGGCGCGGCGATTTCGCCCGCGAGGGAGGCACGCTGCAGATAGGCCAGCAGGCGCGCGTCGCCGCCGACGTCGCGGATGGCGGTGACGCCGGAGTAGATTTCCCGCCGCAGGTAGGCCTCGGCCATGGGCCGGTCGTGCCACATGGCGACGTGCTGGTGGGTGTCGATCAGACCTGGCGCGGCGTAGAGGCCCTTCACGTCCACGACCCTGGTCCCGTCCGGCAGCTTGGCCCGGGCGCCTGGCGGCAGCAGGGCCTCGATCCGGTCTCCCCGCACCAGGATGACCTGGTCGCGGTTCGTCGCGCCGGTACGGACGTCGATAACGTCGGTGCCGACGTAGGCCGTCAGCGGCTCCGGTTCGGGCGCCTGGGCGGCGGCCGACGCCAGGCCGGCCAGCAACACGAACGCGATTGTCAGCAACGCCCGCATCGCACCCCTCCAAAGCCCTGGCTTCAGTCTTTTTGCTTGGCCGCCTGCTCCGCGGCAAGGGCTGCCGCGCGCTTGGCCAGGACCCGCCCCCTGCCCTTCGACAGGGCGGTGACCACGCCGCGGAAGGTGCGGACCTCCTGTTCCGTCAGGCCGCCGCGGCCCAGCGCGGAACGCAGATTGACGATCATGGACGGCCGCTTCTCCGGCGGGTGGAAGAATCCGGCCTCGTCCAGTTCCCGCTCAAGGTGTTCGTACAGCCCCAGCATCGCCGCCTGGCCGGCAGGCGGGGCGAGGTTGTGGTCGAAGGCCGCGCGCGGCTGGTCGAAGACGGTCATGCGCCATTCGTAGGCGTTGATGGCCACGGCCTGGGCCAGATTCAGCGAGCGGAACCTCTCGTCGATGGGGATCGTCACGATGGCCTGGCAAAGGGCGATGTCGGCGGTCTCCAGGCCAGCCCGCTCGCCCCCGAACAGCAGTCCCACTGCCTGGCCTGCCGCGACGCGGGCGGACAGGTCGGCGGCGGCCTGGCGGGGCGTGTGCACCGGCAGCTGGGTTTCGCGCGGGCGGGCGGTGGTGGCGATGACCCAGGTCAGGTCGGCCGTCGCCTCCTCGAGGCTCTGGCACACCCGGGCGTTGTCCAGCGGCCAGTCGGCGCCGGAGGCCGAGGCCCAGGCGCGGGCCTGGGGCCAGCCGTCGCGGGGCCGCACCAGGCGCAGGTCATGGAGGCCGAAGTTGGCCATGACGCGGGCTACCGCGCCGATGTTCTCGGCCAGCTGGGGCTCGTTGAGGATGATGCAGGGAGGTGGGGCGGCGCTCATGGCGCTGGACTAGACCAGCCGTGCGAAACTCGGAAGCGCCACTGGCGCCGAACGCCGCGCCGAGGCATTTGGAGACGAGATGGCGACACGGCGCTCCTTCCTCGTTCAACTCGGCCTTCTCGGCGCAGGCGCGGCCGCGGTCTGGCTGCTGCGCGACAAGGTCGTGTTCGCGCCGCCCTCGGTCCGTTTCGCCCAGGGCTCGGACAGCGGCTGGCTGCCGTTCTCGTCGCGGACCGGGCTGGTCACGGTGACGGCGACGCTGAACGGGCGCGAGGTCCACGCCCTGGTGGACAGCGGCGCCCAGTTCAGCGTGCTGGACCGCGCCTTCGCCCAGAGCTTCGGCCCCGACGCCACCTACCCCCTGCCCATGATGGCCTACGGCGTGGGCGGCGCTCCCCAGGTCGGGCGGGGCATCACCGTGGACGTGACGGTCGGCGGACTGACGCTGGACCGGCTGAGGGCGGCGGTGCTGGACCTGGGGCCGTTGGCGGGCGGCGCCGGCGTGCCCATCCCCCTGATCCTGGGCCAGGACATGCTGCACGCCCTGGTGGCCGACATCGACTTCCCTGGCCGGCGGATCCGCTTCGCCGATCGGGAGACCTACGCGCTGCCGGCCGGGGCGGTCGCGGCGCCGGTGCGCAGCCAGGGCAAGGCGCTGCTGGCCCAGGTCACCGTCGAGGGCAAGCCGCTGGAGGTGGTGGTCGACACCGGCGCCTCGGCCGCGCTCAGCCTGACAACCGACACCGCGGAGACCTTGGGCCTGTTCGACGGGCGCCCCGCCCGTTCGGCCCAGAGCGTGGTGCTGGGCGGGGTCACCTGGGGCCGCATCGTCGAGGTCGAGCGCGTCGACTTCGCCGGCCAGACGGTGCGGGACGCCGAGGTGCACATCTTCAAGAGCCAGCCGATCCCGGGCTTCCCCAAGGGGCTGTTGGGCCAGGGCGTGCTGCGCCGCCACCGGGTCGTGCTCGATCACGGCGGCGGACAGATGCACATCGTCGGCGGCTACGTGCCGCTGACGCTCGGTCCTAGGCCTTGAGGCCGATCTCGCGCAGGCGCTGATCCAGGAACGCGCCGGCGGTGGTCGGCCGATATTTCGGTCCCTCCGGCCCGACGCAGGACGGCAGGGGCGCGAGCGACGTCTCCAGCGTGGGGTGCATGAAGAACGGCATGGAGTAGCGGCTGACGTTCGGTCCGGCCGGGTTCACCACCCGGTGGGTCGTGGACGGGATCACCCCGTTGGTCAGGCGCTGCAGCATGTCGCCGGAATCGACGATCAGGTTCCTGGGGTCGGTCTCCACCGGCAGCCAGGTCCCGTCCCGGTCCAGCAGCTGCAGCCCCGCGCCCTTGGCGGCGACCAGGATGGTGATGAAATTGATGTCCTCGTGGGCGGCGGATCGGACGGCGCCGGGCGGCGTGTCCTCCGCCACCGGCGGATAGTGCAGCACGCGCAGCAGCGAAGTGCCCCGCTCGACCAGAGGGTCGAAATGGGCTGCGTCCAGCCCGAGCTTCGGCGCCAGGGCCCGGAGCAGCAGCTTGCCGGTCTCGTTCAGCGCGCTGAACAGGCGACGGAAGGTCGGTTCGAATTCCGGAATCGCGTCGGGCCAGACGTTGGGCGGGAACAGGTCCGAGGCTTCGCCGGGGGCGACGTCGTGGCCGATCTGCCAGAACTCCTTCAGGTCCGGCAGCTTCGAGTCCCGTGCGTGCTCCACGCCGAAGGGCGTGTAGCCGCGCATGCCGCCGGCGTGGCGGCGCTTGTCGGCCTCGGGCAGGGCGAAGGTCCGCTCGGCCAGGGCGTAGGCCTCGTCCAGCAGCGGCAGGGGCACGTTGTGGTCGGTGAGGATGACGAAGCCGAAGCGCTGCAGCCCGCGCATCAGGTCGTCTGAGAAGGCCTCCCGGGCGGCCGGGTCGCCGCCCGTGAAGGCGGCGAGGCTGAGTTCGGGTACGCGTTCGGTCATGGGATCGGGTCTCGGGTCAGGTCGGCGAGCCGGGCCTCGACCTCGGCGCGGGTCGGCAGGGAAGGCTGGGCGCCGGCGCGGGTGGCGGCCACGGCGCCGGCGGCGCAGGCGAAGGCCAGGGCCTTGGGATGGCCCATGCCCTCGACCAGGGCCACGGTCAGGGCGGCGACGAAGGCGTCCCCGGCCCCGGTAGTGTCAACCGCCCGCACCGACGGCGCGCCGCACTCGGCGAGGGTCTCGCCGTGACGCTGCAAGGTCGCGCCGCGCGCCCCACGGGTGACGGCGACGAGGCCCCGCGCCACGCGCAGGTCGTCGCCGTAGAAGGCCGCCTCGGTCTCGTTGACCACGATCAGGTCGGCGCGCTCCAGCAAGGTCGGCGCGACCTCCGCCGCGGGGGCCAGGTTCAGGCAGACGAAGCCCGTCGCCCGAGCCACGGCGGCGACGACCGTCTCGAGCGGCAGCTCCAGCTGGCAGATCAGCGCCCCCTCGCCCGCCTCGCCCAGCCGGTCGGCGGTGAAGGCCGCGTTGGCGCCCGGCGCCACCGAGATCTGGTTTTCACCCCTTGCATCGACACAAATCAGGGCGACTCCGGTGTGCTCGCCGGCGACGGCGGGGCAGTCGGACAGGTCGACGCCCTCCGCCCGCAGCAGGGCCAGCGCCTCGTCGGCCATGGCGTCCGCGCCGACGCGGCCGACCAGGCGGACCTGCGCCCCCAGCCGCCGCGCCGCCAGCGCCTGGTTGGCGCCCTTCCCGCCCGGATGGCGCGCCAGCACGGCCCCGGTCACGGTCTCGCCCGGCGCCGGCAGGGTCGCGCCGGTGGCGACCAGGTCCAGGTTCACCGACCCGACCACGGTGATGTGCGCGCCGCTCACAGCAGGGCCAGCCTTTCGTTGATCAGGGCGAACACTCCGTCGGCGTCGACCCGCGTGACCCAGCGCACGCTGGCGGTCCGGGGATCGACGCGGAACTCGACCGCCGTGTGGCCGATGGTCAGGGGCGAGCCGGTCTCGACCATCACCTGGCACGGGCGGGTCACGAACAGGTCGGGACGCAGCAGGAAGGCGATGGTGCACGGGTCGTGGACCGGCGCATCCTCGCCGTCCATCAGCTCGGCGGCGACCCCCTGCGAGAACTCAAACAGCGAAGCGACTGCACGGCCGGCGACGGTGTCGATCGCGCGCACCGCCTCCAGCCGCTCGGGCGTGACCCGCACCTGGTGGGTTGCGTCCAGCCCCAGGACGGTGATGGGGCAGCCGGAGCCGAACACGACCTGGGCCGCGTGGGGATCGGCGAAGACGTTGAACTCGGCCGAGGCGATGATGTTGCCGCCTTCGCTGCGGGCGCCCCCCATGATCACCACCGGCCCCAGCCGCTCGACGATGGCCGGCTGCATGATCATGGCCACGGCCAGGTTGGTCATGGGTCCCGTGACCGCCAGGGTGATGCTCTCCGGCGGATGGCCCATGACCGTGTCGATGATGAAGTTGACCGCATGCCGCGGCTCCTCGCTCACCGGCGGATCGAACACCTCGAGCGCGCCCAGTCCGCTCTCACCGTGGAAGTTCCCGGCCTCGACGGGATCGCGCAGGATCGGGCGCGGGCAGCCGGCGTAGACCGGCACGTCGTCACGACCGGCCATGTGGCGGATGATGCGGGCGTTCCGGGCCGTCTGGTCCGCGCCCACGTTGCCGTCCGTGGTCGCCACCCCGAGGATGTCGAACTCGGAACTGGCGAAGGCCAGGAACAGGGCTGTGGCGTCGTCGACGCCAGGGTCGCAGTCGATGATGAGCTTGGTGGTCACCGCCGCTTTGTGCGGACGAACGGCCGCGGGGGCAAGCGGCGAGCGCGGCTCGCGTTGCCTGCGGCCGCACCGGCGGCTAGCGTCCGCGTGCGAGGGAGTTCCGCCATGGCCGCCGTCACCGTCGTCGACCACGCGCTGGTCCAGCACAAGCTGGGCCTGATGCGCGAAAAGGGAACGCCGATGGCCCTGTTCCGCCAGCTGCTGCGCGAGGTCTCGGCCTTGCTTTGCTACGAGGTGACCCGCGACCTGCCGATGCAGGAGATCGCCGTCGAGACTCCCGTGGCCCGGACCGTGGTCCGCCGCCTGGCCGGCAAGAAGCTGGTGCTGGCTCCGATCCTGCGCGCCGGCGCGGGGCTGCTGGAGGGCATGCTCGACATCGTGCCGCAGGCGCGGGTGGCCCACATCGGCCTCTACCGCGATCCGGAGACGCTGGAGGCGCTGGAATACTACTTCAAGGCGCCGCCGAACCTCGACCAGAGGCTGGTCATCGTCGTCGACCCGATGCTGGCCACCGCCCACACTGCCGTCGCCGCCGTCGACCGGCTGAAGGCCCGGGGAGCCAGCAACCTCCGCATGCTCTGCCTTGTGGCCGCGCCGGAGGGGGTGGCCCACTTCGCCGAGCACCACCCCGACGTGCCGGTGTGGACGGCCGCCCTGGACGAGCGGCTGAACGACCACGGCTACATCGTTCCCGGCCTCGGCGACGCGGGCGACCGGCTCTTCGGGACCTAGGGCTTCGGCGGTGCGTCCAGGGGGCGGCCGTCCGGCGCAGACGGCACGGGGGCCGAGTGAGCGACATTCATCAGACCCGCCGCGCCGGCAATCGCCCTGGCTTTCTCGGCGCCGGTCTTGGCTGCCGACTCCGCGGTCTGAAGCCGGGCACGGGCCTCTTCGGCAGCACGCAACCGGTCCTTGGCGACTTGCAGCGCCGCGGTCGCCTGTTCGACCAGGCTCCTCGCCTTGAGGGCGTGAGCCACGTCTGCGTGGGCCACGTCGAGCTGCTCGGCGGGGGCCAGGGCGGCGACGCGGCTATCCGCCATCTGCTGCGCCTTCTGGAAATGCTCGAGCTGGCGTTGAGCGGCTCCGACGTCTTGGGCCGCTGCCGCGAGGGCAAGATCCGCCTCCTCAGTGCGCTTCCTGGCCGCTTCCGCCTCCTTCTCGGCTACGAGCGCCGCGTTCGCCAGCCCTGACTTCACGGTACTCACCCGAGCTTCCGCCAGCGACTTCAGCCGGGACTCGACGTTGGCCCGAACGAGGGCATTGCGAAACGCGACCTCGTTCATCGGCGCCTTGAACCTCACCGCAGTTCCCTCGACGAAGCCTTCGTCCTGCAGTTGCCTGGCCAGGGCTTCGCGCACGGGCCCTTCAGCGTTGCTGGTGTAGAGGTAGGCGTAGATGTCCACGAGCTGGGCTACGCTCGTCTGCTTCTCGAAGTACTTGTCCCAATCCGCAGCGAACGAGGCGACGGCAGCATCGAACAGCGTATCGATCGTGTCCGCTTCGTCTTCGTCGGCGACCCGGGCGTTGACGAAACGTTTGACCGCCACGGCCGAGCAGGTGTTGTCGTAGGCCATGATGACCCTGCGGGCGGTGTAGTAATTCCAGACCCCGTTCGCTTCGTCGATCTCCTGGGCATAGAGAGCCCTGTAATCCTTCACCGCCGCCGCCACGGCGCTGATGTCGGCCGACACCAGGTAGTTCGCCGCCACCTGGTCGTTCGACTGCTTGGCTACGCCGAAGATCGTGGCTGTCAGGCCCATCGTCTCCGTCGAGACGTTGGTGAAGCCCTGAATAGCACTGGTGAGGGTCCCGACCGCGCTGATCGCGTCGGAAGTCTGGCGCAGGGTGACCTGCGCCACCTGGAGGCGCGTAAACCAGGCGTCGCACAACTCGTTCGACAGGGTGATGCCTGCCGAAAGGTAGATCCGCGCCTTGTCCTTGTCGTCGCTGACCTGCGCCGACTTCTGCTGCCGGCAATAGAACGTCCATGCAGGGGGCGAGGCTCCACCTCCGGCGCTGGCGAGGCAATCGGGATCTGAGCCTCGAAGATGGCTCGAAGCATCGGCGCCGTTCGGACGCCTGCCACCTCCGACCGCCCGCGCCCTTCGCGAACCTCTCTCGCCCTGGACGGTATCGGGATTCAGGATGGACGTATCCTGCAACTCCGCCACCTCGGTGACGATCGACGCACAGCCCTGGCTGAGCATGGCGGCGAGGGCGAGAAGCGCGGTTGCGCGGATGCTTGACCCTGATGCCATCCCGGCCCCCCGGCGGAAGGCGCTGACGAGCGCCACACGTTAAGAGAGTATTTGCCCTCGCGTAAGTTGAGTCAATGCCCGGATCGGGGGGCTGGAGCCATGCCTCCCCGGCGCACGGCGACGGCCCGCTCGATAGGCACGGGCAAGTTGTCGCAGAATAACGCTGGTTAATGAGAGGTTTCGCAGGGAGGTCCAGTGTCCCGATCAACCACAGGGGCTGACTGTGACCTATTACCGACTGTACCGCGTGAACGACGCCGGCCGCATCTTCGGCGTGGATGCGGCCGAGTATGAAACGGACGAGCACGCCGCCCGCCACGCCGTCGAACTGGCGTCGAGCATCGCCGGCTGCGCCGCGATCGAAATCTGGGACCGGGCCCGGCTGGCCGCCCGGGTCTGCGCGTCGACGCCGGCGCCCCGCCCCGCCTGAAGCGGCAAACCGGAGCATCCGGGGGCGCCAGCTCGGCCGTCCATGCATCGAACGGCGAGGCTGAGCGTTAACAAGGGTCGGCGGTGAACAGCCGGTCCCAAGCACCAGGATGAACGCACTGATTCAAAAGCTGGAACGTCGCGCGCGCCTTCTCGACGAGGAGAAGGCGTTCCTCGCCGACGCGTGCCAGCCGCCCCGAAAAGTATCGGCAGGCGAGGACATCATCCGGCCCGGCGACACGCCCCAGGCGAGCACGCTGCTGATCGAGGGCTACACCGCCCGCTACGGCACCTTCGACGACGGCCGGCGGCAGCTCACGGCGCTGCACATCCGTGGCGATTTCGTCGACCTGCACAGCTTCCTGCTCAGGACGATGGACCACGGGATCACCGCCCTGACGCCCTGCACCATCGCGCAGGTGCCCCACACCACCCTCAAGGTCATCACGGAGCAGTGGCCGCACCTGGCGCGGGTGCTGTGGCTCGACACCCTGGTGGACGGGGCGATTCACCGCCAGTGGCTGGTGAGCCTCGGCCGCCGGCCGGCGCTGGGACGCCTGGCGCACCTGTTCTGCGAACTGAGCGTGCGGTTCTCCCTCGTCGGGCTGGACGATCGCTGCTTCTCCTTTCCGCTCACCCAGAGCACGGTCGGCGACATGCTGGGCCTGTCGACGGTGCACGTGAACCGTGTGGCCCAGGAACTGCGCGCCGAGGGGGTCATCACCTGGCGCGGCGGACGAGTGCAGATCGAGGATTGGGCCGGCCTGACACGCATCGCCGAGTTCGACCCGATGTACCTGCAACTGGCCAGCGACCCGGTGTGACCCGCCGGACACGCAGACCGAGAACTCTAACATTTGTGAAACCCGGGCCCACAGTCGGGAGTTTGGGCCGAACGAGGGTTCGGTATGAGTGTGTACAAGCGCTATCTCTCCCACGCCGCCGAGTGCGAGCGGCTGGCGCGTACGTGTGATCGCGAGGAAGAGCGCGAAGCGTTCCTGTCCATGGCGATCGAATGGCGCAAACTGGCCGACACCGCGGATCGGACCGAGCCGCCGCCCCGCACCTCGCCGCTGCACTGACGAAGCGCCGCGCGCGCCCGCGCTGCGGCAGAATAGCCGTATCGCGAACGCTCAAGCTTCACTATATCCCGCATCCACTTGGCAGCCTGCTGCCGAGTCGAGAAGCGCCTCCGGCTCAGCCCTCAATGATGCCGGAGGCGCTTCGTGACCCGGCCTGCTAAAGCCGGGCGGCCCGGCGGACCCGCGCCTCGAAGGCCTCGTGCCCCTCGAAACCCGAGAAATCCGGAACCTGCGCCGCCAGGGAAGAGCCCTCTTCCAGCAAGCGCGCGGCCGTATCCCGGTCGAGGCGTCGCACGGCGTCGTGGACCATGGCCCGCAGGACCAGTGACGCCGCCAGCGGATGGCGCGATTCCAGCGCCCGCACGACCGCGTGCATCGCCTCGACGTCGGGTACGGTGATTTCCGCGTGACGGGCCCGGATCAGTTCGGCGGCGGCGGGCCAGGCGGGCCAGACCATCAGAAAGGTCAGCGCCGCCTCGAAGCGGGGATGGGCCACGGCGTGCGCGAGCGCCCTCTCCTCGGCCACCACGTCGTCGAAGTCCGGCAGCCGCTTGAGGTAATCGCGCAACCGCGGGGCCGAGAGGTCGCGCTCGAAGGCGCGCCAACGCAGCGCCTGGGCTTCCTCGGGCCGGCCAGCGGCGTCCAGGGCGTCGATGCGCGCGCCCTCCCAGTCGTGCAGCTCGTCGGCGGTGGGCCCGGCGAACGCACCGCGCAGCCCGCCAGTCGGGGCGGCGGCCTCCAGCGCGGCCAAGGCCTCGTCGACGCGGCTGCCCGCCAGCAGCCGCCGGGCGATGGCGGCGCCCACTCCGGGTCGGGTCCGCTCGCGGGCCGGCACGGCGGCGATCCAGCCGTCCGCGTCGCCTTCGTGGTCGGCGATCTGCTGCAGGGCGACACGGAAGGTCTCGCGCACGCGGCTCAGCCGCTCTCCCGAATCCGCGATCCGCGCCCGCAGCGCCGCGGTCCCCTCCGGTCCCAGGGCGGGCGCCAGGGCCGGCACGAGGCCATCGAGCACCTCGGCGCTGTCCGTGCGCAGGGCTTCGTAGGTCCGCTCCGCCAGCGTCGCCCAGTCCGGCCGGGCGAGGGTCGCAAGGGCGCCCAGATCCTCGACGGCGGTCCGCATCAGCTCTTCCAGCCCGCCCTTGCGATCGTCCACCTGAGCGAACAATCGCGGCGCGAGCCCGACGAGCCGCCACATCAGTTCATGGGCCGCCTTGGGATCCAGTTCCGCCAGCCGTCCCGCGATCATGGATCGCTGCACGTCGAGGTCGCGCAGGAACTCCCGGTATTTGCGCCAGTGGACGCGCGATCGGCGCACTTCGATCGTGGCCAGGCGCTTTCCAATCTGTGCGGCGAGGTCCTCGCTCCCCACCTCTCCCGCCAGCTCCATGCGCAGCCGCCGCTTCGTGGCCGGCTGGGCCTCGGCGATCTCGATCAGCAGCTCGGCGAGGCGCTCTGCGCCGAGTTCGGCGAGATTCCCGGCGTTCACGGCCTTGCGCGATCCGCGCCGTTTGACGGTGGGGGTGGGAGACTCGGCCATGGCGGCTAAACCGTTCAGGACGGCGAAGGTTGTGCAAGCCCCTGCCGGCGAAATGAAAAAGGGCGGCGGGCCCGAAAGCCCGCCGCCCCCTCTCGCTGTTCCGACCTCAGGAGGAGAGGATCAGAACCGCTTGGCGATGTTCACGAACGCCGTGCGGCCGAAGTAGTCGTAGCCGCTGTACAGCGGGGCGTTGCCGACCCGGTTGTAGGCGCCCGACGAGATCCACGGCGGGGTCTCGTCCCACAGGTTGCGAACGCCGACCGTCGCCGTCCAGTCGTCGGCACGGAATTGCACCGACGCATTGTGGAGGAAGTAGTCGTCCACGGCGAAGTCGTAGCCGGAGGTCCGGCCCGAACCGATGCCGAGATAGGCGTGGCTGTCCTGCTCGCCGACCCAGTCGACGCCGTACTGGAAGGTCCAGTCGCTGAGCGTGTAGGCCGCGACGAACGTGCCCGTGAACTCCGGCGCGGTGAGGGTGCCGTTGTAGTCGTCCACCGGATCGGTCGGGAACAGTTGGGTCGACTGCTCGAGGTACTGCGTGACGCTGAGGTTCAGGCGAAGGTCGCCCGGGCCGACATCGCGCGTGTAGCGCACGTTGTAGTCGACGCCTTCGACGATCTGCGTCGCGACGTTGGCGTAGCTGTCGTACACCGTCAGCGCATTGGTGGTCGGATCGCGCTCCGAGATGAACCGGCAGTAGCCGCCGCCGGCCCGGAAGTCCGGATCGTCGTAGCACTGCTGGATCAGCGACCCGGCCCCGACGCGCTGGACGCCGTTCTCGATCTCGATCTCGTAGTAGTCGACGGCGACGGCCAGCTTGCCCCAACCCTCGGGCAGTTCCGGGGTCAGGATGACGCCAGCCGTGAAGTTGCTGGAGGTCTCGGCTTCCAGGCCCTGGGCAGCGCCGCCGGCCGAGACGACCGTGATGCCGCTCGTCGGCTGGTAGCCCTGGCCGATGCCTTCGAGGGCGCAGTTCTGGGCCCGGATTCCGTCTTCGGGACCGATACGGTCCGCACTGCACGGGTCCGAGGTCGCCGACAGGAAGCCCGACGTGGCCCCCTGGAACTGCTCGAACAGCGCGGGAGCGCGGAACGAGGTGCCGTAGGTGGCGCGGAAGGTGAGGCCCTGAACCGGGCTGTAGACGGCGCCCAGCTTGTAGGTCCAGTCGTCGCCGTAGGACTCGTAGTCGGTGTAGCGGGCCGAGGCCGAGATCGTCAGGTCGTTGGCGAGAGCCATGTCGCGCAGGACGGGGATCTCGACTTCGCCGAAGGCCTCCCAGACCGAGTCCGACCCGCGGGTCGGCGCCGAAGTGGTGAGATTCAGCAGGTTGCCCGTCTGGCTGTGGATCGACGGCGTGTCGTCGATCTCGGCCGTCCGGTACTCGACGCCGAACACGCCCTGCACGGCGCCGGCCGGCAGTTCGTACAGCGGACCGTCGACGACGGCGCTGACCACCGTCTCGTCGTACTTCGTCGAACCGGTGACGGGGCGCCACACGTAGTCCACCCAGTCGGCGGGAAGCACGCCGGCGACCACGTCCGGCGTCAGAGCGGGGGCCGCGACACAGCCGGCCGAACCGTCGCGGCAGGCGAATCCGCCGCCCGGGGCCGCCACCACGTCCAGGCTCTGCGAGAGCCGATCAATGAGGAAGGCCTCCATCATGTACTCGGCGTCGGAACGCGAGTGGCTGACGGTGAAGTCGTACTTCCAGTCCGGCAGGACGAAGTCGCCGCGCAGACCGGTGGTGAACTTCAGGAAGGTGACTTCCTGTTCGCTCTGGTCGTTGCCGAAGCCGATGAAGGCCCGGACGCCGACGTTCTCGCCATTGGTGATGTCGCTCGGTCCGCTGAGGACGCTGAACTGCAGATCGCCCGGGATGAGCGGGCTGCCGACCGCGTAGTCGAGGGAGAGCTGGCGGTAGCCGGTCTGCGACGACTTGCGCTGGTTGCCCAGCAGTTCGAAGTAGGCGACGCCGTTGCCCAGCACGCCCGTGTCGAACGAGCCCTGCAGGAAGGCCGTGACCCGCTCGGTCGGCGAGATCAGGTCCTCGTTCAGCATGCGACGCTCGAAGGTGTCGCGGACTGCGGTGAGCACGCTGCCCCCGCCGACGCCTTCCCAGCCGTTGAGGGCGCCCGACGGCAGCCCCGCCACGCCCGGGTTATAGCGCCAGCGATTGAAGCAGTAGAGGTTGTCGGGGCCGGCTTGCTGGCCGCGGACGCTGGTGTCGCAGTCGCCGTTGCCGCCCGGCAGCCCGACGCCGACAGTCGGCGCGCCGACGCCCTGGCGGAGGCCGGTGCCGATCGTGTTGATCGTCACGCCGTTCGAGCCGGTGGCGGTGATGGGGTAGCACTTGTAGCGGCCCGTGGTCGGGTCGATGTAGTCGCTACGGTCGCCGTTGTCGTCGAACGTGTAGTCCTGGTTGCAGCGTGTCCAGTCCCGATCCCCGAGGGTGAGCGCCCGGCGATTGTCCCACTCGACCGATCCGGACATGCGGAAGCGGTCGTTGAACTCGTGGCCGCCCACGATGGCGATGCGCGAGGACTCTCCGCCGCCGTCCAGAGGGGCGTTGTACTGGGCTTCGATCTCGAAGCCCTCGACGTTCTTGCGGGTCACGAGGTTCACGACGCCGCCGATGGCGTCCGAGCCATAGATCGACGAGGCGCCGTCGCGGAGGATTTCGACCCGCTCCAGCATCGCCGTCGGCAGCACGTTCAGATCGGCGGTGCCGACCGAACCCCTGGACCCGGCCGGCGCAACCCGGCGACCGTTCAGCAGCACGAGCGTACGGCTCGGGCCGAGGCCCCGCAGACCGATGGTGTTGGCCCCCGGACCGCCTTCGGTGACGTAGCCGCCGTAGGCGTTGTTGATCTGGGACGAACCGCCGGTGACGGCCGTGCTCTGCAGCGCTTCGGTCGTAGAAGCGAAGCCCTGCAGCGTCGCTTCCTCGCGCGTGATCACCGTGATCGGCGCAGGCGTGTTGTAGGTGTCGCGGCGGATCCGCGAGCCGACGACGACCACCGCTTCGACCTCGGTGGACGGGTCGGCGACCGGCTGTTCCTCGGTCGCTTCGACGGCTGCGGCGTCGCCGCCGACATCCTGGGCCAGCGACGGCGTGACGGTAGCGACGCTCAGCAGGACGCCGAGGGCCGTGCCGGACGCGAGCGCGGTCTTGAACGAATTACGCAATGAACTCTCCCCTTCGACTTTGGGATCCGAAATGGACTGGTCGAAGGGATGAGTGAACGGCCGTCACTGCACAACGATCATATGACAGTATAACGGCGGTCGATTTCAGGTGAGACACAAAAGTCGCAGCCAACTTGCAGCGACGAGATCAGACATGATTACGTCACTATGCGATCAATGTTACGTTTGCCACATTCTGCGGCCTGACTTTACTCCACATCAATCCGGCCCTCATTGGCCGCGCAGCTGGTCGCGCCTGCGAAACCGCTCGTCGTGCTGAAGCCGAGCTGCGGGATGGATTGGAGAATACTGGTGTGCGGAACGTGGCACATGACCCGCCGAACTCGTAACAACGTCGTTCGCAGGCTCGTGGCCACACGCGGGACTGTCGGGGGCGCCGTGCGTTATGCTGACGACATGAGCGTGGCGTTCACCAAGGAAAACGACCTCGAGGCGACGGCGGCGGACCTGCCGGACCGCCCGGTCTCGCCCCATCCGAATCTCGTCACGGCCGCGGGCCTGACCCAGATCGAGACGGCGCTGGCGGAGGCGCGCGCCGCCTATGGCGCGGCCCAGGCCAGGGGAGACGTCGAAGCCGACCGGACGGCCATGGCCCGGGCGACCCGGGACCTGCGCTACTGGGCCGCGCGCCGCGCCAACGCACAGCTGACCCAGCCCGAGCCCGGCTCCGGCAAGGTCGTGTTCGGGGGCAGCGTGGTCATCGAGCGCGAGGACGGCCGGCGCCAGACCTGGCGGATCGTCGGCGAGGACGAGGCCGACCCGGCCAGGGGATCGGTCTCCTGGGTGTCGCCCCTCGCCCGAGCGGTGCTCGGCAAACGGGTCGGGGACGTGGCCGAGGTCGCCGGATCAGAGGTCGAGGTGGTCGCCGTCGCGGACTAGCAGTCGAAGCGCAGCGTCGCCCTCACCCCGCCGTGGGCCGGATCGTACTCCACCCGCGTGTTCAGGCTGGTCGCCATGGCATGGAGGATGCGGGCGCCCAGGCCCGTACCTTTTGGCGCCCCGTCGCCCATGCCGACCCCCTCGTCCTCGACCACCAGGACGGCCCGGCTCGCACCGTCTGCGGCCAGCCTGACGCGGATCGGACCGCTGCTTTCAGGATAGGCGTACTCGACGGCGTTGGTGACCAGTTCCGCAGCGATGACCCCCAGCGACACGGCGCGGTCGGTGCTGACCAGCACCGGCTGCACCTCCAGTTCGATCTCCGCCTGGCCGGACCGTTCGGCGGCGAAGGTCTGGCGCAGCTCGTCCACCAGGCCCGTGAGGTAGTCGTGCAGCGCCACGTGCTCGACGTTGGCCGAGGTGTAGAGTCGCCGATGCACCTGGGCGACGGCCTCGATGCGGGCCTGGGTGACCCGCAGGGCGTCGCGGGCGACCTCGTCGGTCAGGGCCTTGGATTGCAGCGAGATGAAGCTGGACACCAGCTGCAGCGAATTGCCCACACGGTGGTTCACCTCCCGAAGCAGGGCTTCGGCGCGGTCTCGGGCCGCCCGCACCTCCAGTTCGGCGGCTTCCTTGGCGCGGCGCAGGCGATCCTGCTGCACCGCCGCCTCGAGGGCCGCGCGCAGCAGGGCGATGAAGCCTTCGTCGACATCCTTGATGACGTAGTCGGCCGCTCCGGCCCGCAGCGCCGCCACGGCGATGCGGCCCTCCTGGGCGCCGGTGACATAGACCACCGGCGGCGCGTCCGGCAGGGCGCGGATCTCCGGCAGGACGTCGAGCCCTTCGCGCACCGGCATGAAATGGTCGAGCGCGACGACGTCGAAGGCGTGCTCACGCAGCAGTGCGAGCCCCGTGTCGCCGTCCGGCGCGCAGGTCACCTGGAAACCGTTCCGCTCGAGATCCTTCTGGACCAGTCGGCTCAGCCCCTGGTCGTCGTCGATGTAGAGCAGGCGTATGGGTTCCTCGGCCGGCCCCATGCCTACTCCAGTTCGGGCGCCTGCATGACGCTGAGGAACAGGCCGAGCTGGCGGATCGCGCCGGCGAAGTTCTCGTAGTCCACGGGCTTGGTGATGTAGACGTTGCAGCCGAGGTCGTAGCAGCGCTGGATCTCGACCTTGTCGTCGGTGGTGGTCAGCACGACCACGGGCGCGCGCTTCAGGCGCTCGTCGCCCTTCAGCCGGGCCAGGATATCCGTGCCCTGCATGTCGGGCAGGTTGAGGTCCAGCAGGACCAGCATGGGGCCGTTGGCGCGGATTTCCGGGGTGAACATGTAGTCCAGCGCGGCCGTGCCGTTGTCGAAATGCTTGATCTCGTTAGAGATGTTGGCGCGCCGGATGTTCTTCTCGATCAGCTTGGCGTGGCCGTGGTCGTCTTCGACCATGACGATGGTCACTGGCTCGGTCATGCGGCGTCTCCCCGATCGACAAGCAACCGTTTGGGGAATTTCAGGATGAAAGTCGAGCCCTTACCCAGCGCCGAGCGTAGTTCGATGGTCCCGCCCAGCCGCCGCACGCTGTTCTTGACGAAGGCGAGGCCCAGCCCTTCGCCGGTGCGGTCCTGCACCCCTGCGCGGCGGAACAGTTCGAAGACGCGTTCGTGGTCGCGAGGAGCGATGCCGCGGCCGTTGTCCTCGACCTCGTAGCGGACCACGTCCGGCCCCTCCGGCGCGCCGCGGACGACGATGACGCCGGGCCGCGCGGGGTCGAGGTACTTCACCGCATTGTCGATCAGGTTTCCGAAGATCTGGTCCAGCGACAGTCGGTCGCTCTCGATCTGCGGCAGCATCTCGACCCGGATCTCGGCGCCCTGTGCTTCGGTCTGGTGCCGGACGCTGTCGGCGATGGCCTGGACGGCGGCGGTCATGTTGACCAGCTCGACGTTCAGGGTCCGCCGGCCTTCGCGGGACAGTTTCAGGATGGCGTTGATCAGGCTGTCCATCTTGGCGGTGGAGGCGCGGATGAAGCCGATCGCCTCGGGGACGTCCTCGCGCACGGCCTGGACCGCCTCGGGGTCCAGAGTCTCGGGCGCCCTCTCCTCCAGCACCGAGACCTGCCGCTCCAGCGCCTTCGAGGCGGCCTGCAGTTCGCTGGTGTAGCCCATGACGTTGACCAGCGGCGCCCGCAGGTCGTGGCTGACGATGTAGGCGAAGCGCTGGATCTCCTCGTTGGCGCGGGTCAGCGCCTCCGTCCGCTCGTCGACGCGGCGCTCCAGTCCGCGATTCAGGTGGTCGAGCTTCTCCCGCGACGCCTGCAACTCGGCGATGTAGCGGCGGAACAGCAGCAGGCTGATGATCGCGGCCAGCAGGATCAGCAGGCCGCCGAGGGCGTTTACGCCCGCCGCCCGCGCCGCCTCCGCCTTCGACTCCTCGCTGCGGGTGCGCAACAGGATCTGCTCCGCCTCGTCGGCCGCGCGCAGCTCGGCGCGGATCTCGGCCGACAGCCGCCGCCCATCGCCGCTGCGCAGCACGCCCACCGCCGCCTCCCGCCGCCCGGCCCGATACATGTCCAGACCGCGCTGGATGATGGCGTATCGGCGCTGGAACAGGTCGCGCAGGCGGTTCACCCGGGCCTGCTGCACGGGGTTGTCCCGGGTCAGCCCTTCCAGTTCGTCCAGCAGGGTCGGCGTGCGGGCCACCGCCTGGTCGTGGATGCTCAGGTAGTAGATCTCGCCCGTCAGCAGCACGCCGCGCTGGCCGTTCTCCGCCTCAAGGGCCGCCACGCGCAGCTGGTGCACCGCGCCGCGGACCTGATGGGTGTGTTCCACCAGCTCGTTCAGCTCGCCGGTGTGGCGCATCATCAGGAAGGTGGTCACGTTGGCGCCCAGCAGCGCCAGGAAGGCGACGCTGAGCAGCACGAGGACCGATCGGCCCAGCGTCGGCGTTCTGAAGAAGGCTACAACCGTCGCCGGGGTCATGCTTCGCTGTGTAAGGCCGGCTGCGGACTTGTCCAGCGTGGCCGTAGCGCCCCTTTGCGCCGGGGCGGTTCAGCGTCTATACCCCGCGCCACCCGCGCTCCGGACGGCCCTGTGCGCCCCCGCGACGCGCGACCCACGCGCAACAGGATTCCCAAGGCATGGCCAAGATCAAAGTCGCCAACCCGGTCGTCGACATCGACGGGGACGAGATGACCCGGATCATCTGGAAGATGATCAAGGACAGGCTCATCTTCCCCTACCTCGATCTCGAGCTCGACTACTACGACCTGTCGATGGAGAACCGGGACGCGACCGACGACAAGGTCACGGTCGAGGCGGCCGAGGCGATCAAGCGCCACGGCGTCGGCGTGAAGTGCGCCACCATCACCCCGGACGAGGCCCGGGTGAAGGAGTTCAACCTCAAGAAGATGTGGAAGTCGCCCAACGGCACCATCCGCAACATCCTCGGCGGCGTCGTGTTCCGCGAGCCGATCATCTGCAAGAACGTGCCCCGGCTGATCCCCGGCTGGACCCAGCCGATCGTCGTCGGCCGCCACGCCTTCGCCGACCAGTACAAGGCCACGGACTTCACGGTGCCGGGCCCCGGCAAGCTGACCATCAAGTTCGTCGGCGACGACGGCCAGGTCATCGAGCACGAGGTGTTCCAGTATCCCTCGGCCGGCGTGGCCATGGGCATGTACAACCTCGACGATTCGATCACCGAGTTCGCCCGCGCCAGCTTCGCCTACGGCCTGCAGCGCAACTTCCCGGTCTATCTCTCGACCAAGAACACGATCCTCAAGGCCTATGACGGCCGCTTCAAGGACATCTTCCAGAAGGTGTTCGACGAGGAGTTCGCCGCCGAGTTCAAGGAACGCGGCCTGACCTATGAGCACCGCCTGATCGACGACATGGTGGCCGCGGCCATCAAGTGGTCGGGCGGCTTCGTCTGGGCGTGCAAGAACTACGACGGCGACGTGCAGTCGGACGTCGTCGCTCAGGGCTTCGGCTCGCTGGGCCTGATGACCTCGGTGCTGATCACGCCCGATGGCAAGACCATGGAGGCCGAGGCCGCCCATGGCACCGTCACGCGCCACTTCCGCCAGCATCAGAAGGGCGAGGCGACCTCGACCAACTCGATCGCCTCGATCTTCGCCTGGACGCGTGGCCTGGAGCACCGCGCCAAGCTGGACGGCAACGAGGAGCTGGCCCGCTTCGCCAAGACGCTGGAGAAGGTCTGCATCGACACCGTCGAAAGCGGCTCGATGACCAAGGACCTGGCTCTGCTGGTCGGCGACCAGCAGTCGTGGCTGACGACCGAAGGCTTCCTCGACAAGATCGACGAGAACCTGAAGAAGGCGATGGCGGCCTAGCGCGAACCACCAATCAGGTTGTCATCCTCGGGTTTCGCGAAGCG
>DASPLM010000313.1:0-6423 GCA_035627575.1 Caulobacteraceae bacterium
GGCTTCGCCGAGGACCTCGACGTCCTGCTGCTCGACGAGCCGACAAACCACCTCGACATCCTGGCCATCCAGACCCTCGAGGCGGAACTGGCCGACAGCCGGGCCGCGGCCCTGATCGTCAGCCACGACCGCGCCTTCCTCGAACGCCTGACCGGCCGCTGCTTCTGGCTGGCCCATCGTCAGGTGCGCACCCTGGAGAAGGGCTTCGCCGCCTTCGAGGAGTGGGCCGCCAAGGTGGAGGCCGAGGAGGCCGAGAACCTGCGCCGACTGAGCAAGGCCATCGAGCGCGAGACCTACACCTTCTACCGGTCCATCACCGCCCAGCGCACCCGCAACGAGGGCCGCGCCCGCGCGCTCGACGCCATGCGTCAGGAACGCGCCCGGCTGGTGAAGGACCTGCCCCGCCAGCTGGACCTGCAGGTCGACGCCGGCGGCATGTCGGGCAAGCTGGTCACCGAGCTGAAGGGCGTGACCAAGGCCTTCGGCGAGCGCGTGCTGCTGAAACCCTTCTCCACCCGGATCCGGCGCGGCGACCGCATTGCGATCGTCGGCGGCAACGGGGCGGGCAAGACAACCCTGGTGAAGATCATGCTGGGCGAGATCGCGCCCGACGAGGGCGCGGTCCGAGTCGGCACGGGCCTGGAAGCGGTCTATCTCGACCAGGCGCGGGCGGACCTGCGCGGCGACATGACCCTGTGGGACGCGCTGACGCCTCTGGGGGGCGATTCCATCCTGGTGCGCGGCCACCCGAAGCACGTGGCCGCCTACGCCAAGGAATTCCTGTTCAACGAGAGCCAGCTGCGCCAACCGGTCTCGACCCTGTCCGGCGGCGAGCGCAACCGCCTGCTGCTGGCCCGCGCGCTGGCCAAGCCGGCGAACCTGCTGGTGCTGGACGAGCCGACCAACGACCTGGACATGGACACGCTGGACCTGCTCGAGGACATGCTGGCGGAATACGAGGGCACGCTGATCCTGGTCAGCCACGACCGGGATTTCATCGATCGGCTGGCCGCCTCGACCATCGCACTGGACGGCCGCGGCAACGCCGTGGAGACGCCTGGCGGCTGGAGCGACTTCATCCGCCAGAATCCGGGCTTCTTCGACAAGCGGGAGACCACGACGAGCAGCAAGGCCGCCCCAAAGGCGGCCGAGGCGGCGCCGCCGCCGTCCTCCAGACCGGCCAAGCTGACCTACAAGGACGCGCGCCGGCTGGAGGAGATCGAGGCCCTGATGCCCCGGCTCCAGGCCGAGATCGCCGCTCACGAGAAGACGTTGGAGGATCCGGGCCTCTATGCGCGCGATCCGATGACCTTCGACCGCATCATGAAGGCGGTGCAGACGGCCCAGGCGACCCTCGCCTCGATCGAGGAGGAGTGGCTGGCGCTTGAGGAAAAGCGGGCTGGCTGAGGCTGCAGGGCGTCACCGCCGGAATCCTGTGGAAAAACCGGACATGTTGATTCCGAACGACGTTCGTTCGCATTCGTCCGCTTACTCACAGCTTGTCCCCCGACGGCCCCGGGCGTTTCAACAGCGTGACCGAATCCGGCCGTTGCCAGCCGGGAGCATCGGACGCAGAGTGAGTGGGCCGAGGGATTTCCGAGGCGAAAGCGGACCCCGGGGCGACCCGGACCGCAGACGCCGCGGGAGCCGACGGGATGGTCGAGGGAAGGGGAAACCCGGAACTGACCGGAGCGTCGACCGGACCGGTGGATGAGACGAAGGCGACTTCGTTTCCAAACCCGGCGCCGAAACCTTCCGGCCACAAGTCCAAACCGGACTTGGTGAGGGGACGACGTCAAGGCTTCACCGCCCGAAACGCCGTCCCCTCGCTGCCGTCTGGAGGGTCATCATCCTTCTCTCTGGAGAGAAGGATGGCCCGAGTTCCTCGCCCTTCGACAGGCTCAGGATGAGGATTTCTACCGAACCTGTGAACTCGACCTCACCCTGAGCTTGTCGAAGGGCGTGGTCGCGGCCGGCCACGGGCATGCGGGCTCAACCGGCCGGAGCCAGACGCGGTAGCCGCTACTTGAACCGCCGCCCGATGCGGATGCCCGCGGCGTCGATTCCCTGGTTGTGCGCAAGGCCGTCGGCAAGGATTTCGCCGTGGGACAGGTGCACCCACTCCAGCGCAACGCTCCAGTCCTCGTCGATGCGATAGCCGACCACGGCCGCCGAGCGGAACAGGTCGCGCGAGCCGAGCAGCAGGTGTTCGTCCTTGTACGCCTGGGGCGGCGCACCGGCCGGCACCTCCAGTTCGCCGTCGTGGACGGCGTAACCGAACTGCAGCTCGCCGAACCAGCGGTCGTTGAAGTCCTTGTCCCAGACGAGGCCGGCAGCGGCCCAGTTGGTGTCGCCGTCGGTATTGCCCGCCACCGCCACGTTGATCTTGGGGCGTCCGAGGAATTTCAGACCTTCCCACTCGCTGAAGACCACCTCGACCTCGATGTCGGCGCCCTCTTCGACGTCCGAGCCGGGGTGCAGGACGTCGTGGTACAGGACGGCCGTGCGAACCTCTTCGACCGGTCCGGCGGCAGCCGCGCCGACGGTCATGGTCAGGGCCAGGAAGCCCCCGAGAATCGAAGCCCGCATTCCTGCCCCTCCGTTTCGCTTGCAACGATGTAGGGACCGGGCGGGCAGGGTCAACCGAGTTCTCTTCCCCCGCCCGGATTCACGCCCTAGTTTCCCCCCTGCAGGGAGACGGGCGATGAATCGACGCGCGGCGTTGGCGATCTTGGCGGCGACGGCAGGCGGAACGTTGCTGGGGGGATGCGGACCGCGGGAGACGGCCCGGCCCGCGGCGAAGGACGAGCCACCGTCCTCCGGCCGCAAGCGCATCCGCTTCGCCACCGACTGGCGCGCCCAGGCCGAGCACGGCGGCTTCTACCAGGCTCTCGCGGCCGGCGAATACGCACGCCGCGGCCTCGACGTGGAGATCGTCCAGGGCGGACCCGGCGTGAACGTGCCGCAACTGCTGGCGTCCGGCGCGGTGGAACTCGGGATGGGCTCCAACAGCTTCATCGTGCTCAACCTGGCGCAGGAACGCGTGCCGGTCAGGGCCGTGGCCGCCTTCTTCCAGAAGGACCCTCAGGTCCTGCTGGCCCACCCCGACCCTTCCCTCAAGTCCATCGCCGACCTGAAAGGCCGGCCGTTCCTGCTGTCGGACGCCTCCGTCACGGCCTTCTGGGTGTGGCTGAAGGCCAAGTACGGCTTCGAGGACAGCCAGGTCCGCAAGTACAACTACAACCTGGCGCCCTTCCTGGCGGATCCGCGCGCGGTGCAGCAGGGCTACCTGACCAGCGAGCCCTACACGGTCGAGAAGGAAGCCGGCTTCAAGCCGCGAGTCTTCCTCCTGGCTGACGAGGGCTACCCCTCCTACGCCACCATGGTGCTGGCTCCCGACCGCCTGATCGACGGCGACCCGGCGGCCGTGCGCGCCTTCGTCGACGCCTCGGCGGCGGGGTGGAAGGCCTATCTCGGCGGGGACCCGAAGGCGGCCGACGACCTGATCCTGAAGGACAATCCCGAGATGACGCGTGACCTGCTCACCCAGGCGCGCGCCAAGCTGAAGACCTACGACCTGGTCGGCGACCAGCCAGGCCTGATGACCGATGAGCGGTGGCAGGCGTTCTTCGAGGTCGCCTCCTCCCAGTCGGTGTATCCCAAGGACATGGACTACCGGCGCGCCTACACCCTCGAGTTCGTGACGTCGGCGCCGCCGCCCTCGCCTGGCCAATGATCGCTCACCTACGCGACGCGGTAGTCGACTATCCAGGCCGCGGCCGCGCGCTGGGTCCGTTCAGCCTCTCCATCGAGCCCGGCGAGATCGTCGCCGTGGCTGGCCCGTCGGGGTGCGGCAAGTCCACCGCCCTGCGCCTGCTGGCGGGCCTGGAATCTCCGACCTCGGGCGTGGCCGGGCGCGAGGTCGGGCGGGGCGCGACCTCCCTGGTGTTCCAGGCCCCGACCCTGATGCCCTGGGCCACGGCCGCGGCGAACGTCGCCCTGCCGCTGAAGCTGGAAGGCCTCGACCGGTCCGAGACCGCGCGACGGGTCGCCGGCGCCCTCGCGAGGGCCCGCGTCCCCGACGTAGGCGCCGCCCTGCCCCGCCAGCTGTCCGGCGGCATGGCGATGCGTGTCTCGCTGGCCCGCGCCGTGGTCACCGAACCGGAGCTGCTGCTGCTCGACGAGCCGTTCGCGGCCTTGGACGCCATCACCCGGCGCGCCCTGGTCGAGGACGTGCACCGGCTATGGACCGAGACGCGGCCCGCGATCGTGTTCGTCACCCATGACGTGGAGGAGGCGGTCTATCTCGCCTCGCGCGTCGTCGTGCTGACCCCCGGACCCGGCCGCGCAGCGGCGGAGATCGGCGTCGACGCGCCCCTGCCGCGCCCGGAGGCGTTCCGCACCTCGGCGGTGTTTCGCGACACGGTCGAGCGCGTCTCCAGCGCCCTGGCGACCGCCATGGGCGAGGCCGCGTGAGGCGGCTCGGCGACATCGCCGCGCCCTTGGCCCTGCTGGCGGCGCTCTGCCTCGGCTGGGAGGCGGCCTGCCGCCTGCTGCGCGTCCCCGTCTACTTCCTGCCGCCGCCTTCGGCCGTGCTCGCCGCCCTGTGGTCCCGCGCGCCGCTGCTGCTGGAGTCGGCTCTCAACACCCTGGAGATGGCGCTGCTCGGCCTCGCCTGCGCCAGCCTGATCGCCATGGCCGTCGCGCTCGCCGCCGGCCTGCACCGCCTGCTCGAAAGCGCCGTGCGCCCGCTGGCGGTGGCGCTGCAGGTCACGCCGGTGGTGGCCATCGCGCCCCTGGTCAGCATCTGGGCCGGGATCGATCACCCCGAACGGGCGGTGATCGGCCTGGCGGTGGTGGTGGCCTTCTTCCCCATCCTGTCCGGCGCCATGACCGGACTGAAGGCCGTTGACCCGGACCTGCAGCGGCTCTTCCGGCTCTATGGCGCCGGCCGGCTGCAAACCCTGTTCGGCCTTCAGTTGCCCTCCGCCGCCCCGTTCGTCGTGGAAGGACATCGGGTCGCGGCCGGTCTGGCGGTCATCGGCGCCGTGGTGGCCGAGTTCGTCGCCGGCTCGGGCGGCACCCAAGGCCTCGCGTGGCGAATTCTCGAGGCCGGCAACCGCCTGCGGACGGCGGAGATGTTCGCGGCCCTGCTGATGCTCGCGATCCTCGGCCTCGTGGTTCACTGGGCCATGGCGGCGGCGGAGGCGTGGATCCTGCGCCGCTGGGGCGCGCGTTAGCGGCCGGTTAAGCCGCACAACCGTAGGGTCGGTCGGCATCCCGAGGAGTCCGCCTTGCGCCGCGCGCTTGCCCCTGTCCTGATCGGTTTCGGAGCCGCCATGCTCGCTGCGCCGGTCTGCGCCCAGAGCCAGCCGGCGAACTCCGCCCAGGCGGGCCTGCGCCGGCTCGACTGGAGCGGGAAGGCCGAGCCCCGCCCGGCAGACACACAGGCGCGGACCGACGCCTCCACCCGTTCGGAGACGAGCTCGCGGCCGGCGACGCCGAACCGCTATTCCGCCCGCGTCGCCCCGCCCGAACCGAGCCGGGTCTGGAACCCTTTCCCGGCTGACCCGGCGCCGCCCGTGCTGCGTCCGGCCATTGCCGTACAGGCCCCGGCGCCGGGCGTGCAGACCGCCCCGACCGCCTCCCGGCCGGCGGCGCTGCGCGTCACCGCCGCCCCGCAGAGCGCGGTCCGGCCCCCTGCCCCGCCGCCTGGGCCGTCGCGCACCGCCCAGCCCGCCCCGGCGCCCGCCCAGGCGAACGCCGTCCAGCCGGGCCTCGTCGCGCGACCGCCCGTGGCCGCACCCGTCCAGGCGAGCGTGCGCGACACACCGGCCGAGGCGCCGCCCCGCTCCTACGCCGACTTCTCGCGGCCCGTGGGCAGCCCGCCGGCCGCTTCCCCCGCGCCCGCCGTGGCGGCCGTATCGTCGGCCGGCGGCGACCTGAGCCCTCCCCGTTCCTACGCCGACTTCTCACGGCCGATGACCGCGCCCGCCGGCTCGGCTGCGTCGCCGCCGCGGGGCGAGGCGCCGCGCTATTATTCGGTGCATCGGGAGTACGGCCGCCAGCCGGAACAGCCCGAAATTCCGGAAGCCTTCTTCATCGACTCGGTCGGTGGCGAGGATCTCGCCGCCCCGCCGCCGCCGCCGATGAGCGAGCGCGACGAACGTCGCGCCCGCGCCGCCGCCGCCGATCCCGACGCCCCCCAGTCCTGACTGCCCGAGCAACCAGAATGGCCCGCTCCCGACTCCTCGACCTGATTGACCTGGCGAAGGAAGATTCCAGCGAAAAGCGGCGCGAGCTGCTGCGCGAGATGACCGACCTGTTCTTCTCGGTGCATACGCCGCAGACCCAGCCCGAAATGGAGCTGTTCGACAGCGTCCTGGTGCAGCTGTCGAGCGAGATGGAGCAGGCGGTGCGGGC
>DASPLM010000314.1:0-5257 GCA_035627575.1 Caulobacteraceae bacterium
CGCCCCTGTTCGACGACCCGGGCAGCCAGCCGCTCGAGCGAGTGATCCGCTATGAGGAGGTCGAGGAGCCCGAGGCGCCGGCCGACCGACCGTCAAGCGGTCCCTTCATCCTGATGGGCCTGATCGGTTTCGCCGCCTTCGGAGGCGCCGTCTCGGCGTTCCTCAAGGCGCGGGCGGGCACGGGCGGCCTCGATGAACTGACGGTGGTCGCCTGGGTGCTGGCCCTGATCGGCGCGGCCTGCGTCGGCACGGCCGTCTACTTCCTGCTGAAGCGGCTGGGCGGCGCGGAGGACTGACGCCGCGCGGGCTCTTTGCGCCGCCGGGGCGGGGTGCTAACCCGGCGGCATGAGCACGATGCCCTCCATGGATTTCGGCCTCGGCGAGACCGCCGACGCCATCCGCGAAACCACCGCCCGCTTCGCCGCCGACCGCATTCAGCCGATCGCGACCGAGATCGACGAGGCCAACAGGTTCCCGCGCCACCTGTGGCCCGAGATGGGCGAACTCGGCCTGCACGGCATCACTGTCGAGGAGGAGTTCGGCGGCCTGGGCCTGGGCTACCTCGAGCACGTCATCGCCATGGAGGAGATCTCCAGAGCCTCCGCGTCGGTGGGCCTCAGCTACGGCGCCCACTCCAACCTGTGCGTGAACCAGATCCGCCGCTGGGCCAGCGACGAACAGAAGCGGCGCTACCTGCCCAAGCTGATCTCGGGCGAGCACGTCGGCTCCCTGGCCATGTCCGAGGCCGAGGCCGGCTCCGACGTGGTGTCGATGAAGCTGCGCGCCGACCGGAAGGGCGACCGCTACGTCCTGAACGGGACCAAGTTCTGGATCACCAACGCCCCGGAGGCCGACACCCTGGTGGTCTACGCCAAGACCGCGCCGGGCGAGGGCAGCCGCGGCATCACCGCCTTCCTGGTCGAGAAGGGCTTCAAGGGCTTCAGCGTCAGCCCCAAGCTGCACAAGATGGGCATGCGGGGCTCGGACACGGCCGAGCTGGTGTTCGAGGACTGCGAGGTGCCCGAAGAGAATGTCATGGGCCCGGAGAACGGCGGCGTCGGCGTGCTGATGAGCGGGCTGGACTACGAGCGCGCGGTGCTTTCGGCCGGGCCGCTGGGGATCATGCAGGCCTGCCTGGACGTGGTCCTGCCCTACGCCCGCGACCGCAAGCAGTTCGGCAAGCCGATCGGCAGCTTCCAGTTGATGCAGGCCAAGGTGGCCGACATGTACGTGGCGCTGAACTCGGCTCGCGCCTACGTCTACGCGGTCGCCCGGGCCTGCGACGCTGGCAAGACCACCCGCTTCGACGCGGCGGGCGCGATCCTGCTGGCGTCCGAGAACGCGGTGAAGACCTCGCTGGAGGCCATCCAGGCGCTCGGCGGGGCGGGTTACATCAAGGAATGGCCGGTGGAGCGTTTCATGCGCGACGCCAAGCTGTACGATATCGGCGCCGGCACGAACGAGATCCGCCGGTTCCTGATCGGAAGGGAGTTGCTGGGCGCATGACGGTCGAAGTCACCACCACCACCACGAAGACGGCGCGGACACGCGCCGGCAGCGGCGTGATGAAACAGGCGGCGCTCGACGTCGCGGCCAAGCTGGAACTGGCCTGGAACCGCGGCAGTGCGGACGGCCTGGCCGCCCTGTTCGCCGAGAAGGCGGACGTGATCCCTGTCAACGGCGGCATGCTGAGCGGCCGACCGGCCATCGAGACGGCTTTCGGCAAGGCGTTCGCCGGAGGCTGGGCGCGCAGCCGCTCGAACTTCCGCCTGCTCAAGATCAAGCCGCTCGAGGAGACGGTGGTCGTGGCCCTCCTGGGCCAGAGGCTGACCCTGCTGGAGGGGGACTCTCAGCGCGAGGTCGCGATCCGGGCGACGGCGGTGCTGCGGGAACTGGGCGGCGAGTGGAAGATCGTGCTGCTGCAGAGCACCGGCGTGTCCCAGGCGCTGGTTCCCGCGGCCGGCGCCGCCGAGACGGCCCCGAAGAAGGGCCGCAAGGCGCCCTGATGATGCCTGGAGCCTGACCCGCATGCAGCCGCGCCGGACGAGCCAGGGGAGGGCCGCTTGAGCCCCGAGCCGCCGCCGGCCGACCCGCATGCGTTGACGTTCTCGCAGATCCTCGTCGGCCTTGGTTCCGGCGGCGGCTCAAGGTTGGCCGTGTCTGAGATCGTGGCGGCGTTCGGGGCCCGCGCCCTGGCCGCGATCATGCTGCTGTGGGCGCTGGTGAACTTCCTGCCCCTGCCGCCGGGCGGCACCACCATTACCGGCGCGCCCCTGCTGTTGCTGTCGATGGAGCTGGCGGTGGGCCGCCAGACCCTGTGGCTCCCGCGCAAGATGATGCGATCATCGATCTCCCGCGAGGGCTTCCGAAAGAGCTTCGGCTGGCTGGTGCCCATGGTGCGTCTGGCCGAGCGCCTGTCACGGCCGCGCCTGCCGTGGCTAAGCAACCGCTTCGCCAAGAGTCTGATCGGCCTGGTCTGTTTCCTGCTGTCGGTGGTGCTGGTGCTGCCGATCCCGCTCGGCAACATCGCGCCTGCGATCACCATCGCCCTGTTCTCGCTGGGCCTGATGCAGCGGGACGGCGTGATCATCCTGCTCGGCTGGATCAGCACGGCCATCAGCGTCGGCCTGCTGGCCTTGGTCTGGCGCGTTCTATGGGCGGCGGTGGACGCGATCATCGCCAAGCTGACCGCCGTCCCCATTGTGCTGCCCTAGGCTGGAACCCGCGGGCGGCCATCGACGCTTAGGCATCGAGCGGAATCGGAGCCCAGCCATGCCGCAGTTCAGCCGCCCTTCCGTCGGTGGAATGCGCCCGGACGACCCGGGCTACAGCCGCGACCCGGCGCTCGAGGCCCTGCGGGGCCTTCACCGGCCTGCGGGCGCGGACCTCAGCCCGCTCGACCGCAGCTGCGATCCCAACCCGGACCGGCACATCCACTTCGCGCCGCATCCGGAGGACGGGACCCCGGATGTCGAAGGCCTGGCCGCTGTGCCGCGCGATCCCTGCCGGCCGCGGGTCTGAGGCCGAGCCCTGAAAAGCCGAAAGGCCGCCGGGTCGCCCCGACGGCCTTTCCATTGTCGACCGCAGTGCGGCCTCATGAACTGTCAGGCGCGCCCGAAGGAAGCGCTCAGGTTCATGATCTCGGCACCACGTTTGAGACAATGAGACACAAGATCACCTCCTTTCACGAAACGGGCACGGCGCCCGCAAGAGAAAGGTAGGATGGGAAGGCGAGTCTTCAAAGGGTTGCGACTGGACGTCGCGCAGTCAGCGGCCTAGCTGTGGCCGCATGGCGACATGGGATCCCGCGCAGTACGAGCGCTACAAGGCCTACCGTGACCGGCCGGCGCAGGACCTGCTGGCGCGGATTCCGGCTGATCTGGAGCCGCGCGAGATCTGGGACCTGGGCTGCGGCACGGGCGAGCACGCGGCCCAGCTGAAGCGCCGCTATCCGGACGCTGCGGTGCACGGCCTCGACTCCAGCGCCGAGATGCTGGCGCGGGCGCAGACCCTGCCGGACGCGGTGGACTGGGTGGAGGCGGATCTGGCCGGCTGGCGACCGGAGCGGGCGCCGGACCTGATCTTCAGCAACGCCGCCCTGCAATGGCTGCCCGGGCACATGGTGCTGTTCCCGCGGCTGGTGCAGAGCCTCGCGCCCGGCGGCGTCTTCGCCTGCCAGATGCCGGTCTCGTGGAGCGCGCCCTGGCACGGCCTGCTGCGCGAGACGGCGGCGGACGGGGCCTGGGCCGGGAAGTTCCAGGGTCTGGAGGGCGTGCGGCCGCTGGCGGACGCGGACGACTACTACGGCTGGCTCGCGCCGCTGTGCGCCAGCGTCGACATCTGGACCACCACCTACGTGCACGTGCTGGGCGGCGACGACCCGGTGGTGGACTGGATGCTGGGGACCGGCCTCAGGCCGTATCTCGAGCGGCTTTCCGGCGATCCGGAGCGGCGCGCCTTTCTCGACGCTTACCGCGCGCGCCTTGCGCCGGCGTTCCCGCGCCGTCCGGAAGGGACGACCCTGCTTCCGTTTCCGCGTCTATTTCTCGTATCTCGTCGAGCGTGATGATCGGCTCGGAGGGCTGGTAGCTGAGTTCGCGCCGGCGCAACTGCGTCACCGGGCCCTCCAGCTGGGCCAGGGCCTCCGTCATGGCCTGATAGCCGGTGTGCACCGCCGGCTCGTAGGCCTTCCAGTCGCGCAGGTCGACGCCGTTGGGCTTGGGGATCACCAGCAGGTCCGTGGCGCTGCGGCCGATGGCCAGTTCGCCGGCGTGCGTGATCGTCGCCGAGCGCATCAGCACAGAGACGATCGGCGGCCCCTGGCGCCAGTCGCCCGACAGCAGCCACCGCCACCAGGACGGCGGATTCTCCAGCGCCTTGGGGTCGATGCCCCGGGCGCGGGTCACGTCCACCCCCACTACCGTGCCCTGGTGCCAGGCGCGCATGATGTCGGCGGGGAAGCTGCGCATCACCGCCCCGTCCACCAGCACCGAGCCTTCCAGCACGACCGGCGGCAGGATGCCCGGGAGCGAGATCGACGCCCGCAGGGCCTGGCGCAGCAGGCCGCGCTTGTGCAGCTGGTATGCGCCGGTCGTCAGGTTCGAGGATACGGCGAAGTAGGGCAGGGGCAGGTCCTCGATCAGCACGTCGCCGAAGTGCTCCTCCAGCCGCTCGTCCACCTTCCTGCCCTTGGTCATGGCCAGCATGGGGAAGGAGATGTCGTCGAGCGGATTGGTCTCGACGAAGGCCTTGCGCATGCGCAGGTCCATCTCCTCCTGGGTCCAGCCGCGGGCGAGGCCGCCGCCGACCACCGCCCCCATGGAGGCGCCGCCGATGAAGTCGATGGGCGCCCTGGCGTCGCGTAGCGCCTGGATGGCCCCAATGTGGGCGAAGGCCCGCGCGCCGCCGCCCGAAAGGACCAGCCCCACCGAACAGCCGGTGATCACCCGCGCCATCCGCGCCGCGTCTGGCCGATGCCCGCCGCGGCAGTGGAACCAGCGGGCCGGGTCGATGGCGTCCAGCCAGGCCGCCGTGCCGGAGGGCGTGTCGAGGGACGGTCGGCGCAGCAGGATCAGGTCGACCAGCCGGTGTTCCTCGAGGGCGTCGGCGCCCCACCACGATTCCCGCGGCGGCTTCTCGGCGATGCGGCCCACCAGGAACAGCCGGTCCACTTGTCGCGCGCAGAGGCGCGACCAGGAAATCTCGGACTTCTCGGCGGTGTAGATGACGTAGTCGTGGGTCTGCTCGACGGCCGAGA
>DASPLM010000315.1:0-2279 GCA_035627575.1 Caulobacteraceae bacterium
GCGCTGGCCGCCCGCCTGCCCGCCGACGCCTTCGCCCGCATCCATCGCTCCGCCCTGGTCCGCCTCGACCGGGTGGCGGAGGTGCGCAGCCTCGGCCGGGGCGACGCCCTGGTGCGGCTGAGGTCCGGCGCCGAGCTGCGGTTGAGCCGGCGCTACCGGCCGGCCCTGGAGCGTTGGCTGGCCGCGCGCTGATCCCGTCCGCCCACGCGTCGGTCCCACTCACGGATCGGCCCCAGCGGGAGACCCCGAACCCGGGCTAGCGGACCTCCGATCAACCACCGGAGAACCCCATGCCCGATCGCCGCCCCCGCGCCTGGCTCGCCGCCTTGACCGCCGGCCTCACCCTGCTGATGCCGCCCGGCGCAGCCGCCACCGCTCCCGACACGCCCCGGGACGCCGTCCTCATCGTCGGCGCCCTGCACCGCCTGCACGAGACGCAACCGGCCTTCGACTACGCGGCCCTGAAGCGGGTGATCGAAGCCGCCGATCCCGACATCCTGCTGCTGGAGGTCCGTCCCGACGAGCTGGCCGAGCGGAAGGACACGCCCGGCCGCCCCGAGTACCCGCGCGTGGTCTGGCCCCTGCTGGACACCCTCGGTGCGACCGCCGTCCCCATGGAGCCCGGCGGCGCCGAGTTCGAGCGGCGCGTGAAAGAGGCCAGCGACCTGCACGCCGCCTTCGCCCGCGATCAGCCCGAGGCGGCCGCGCTGTTGGACCGCTACGACGGCGCCCTCGGCCGCGTGCTGGCGCGGCACTGGAAGGCGCTCGCCGACACCCACGACGCGGCCACGGACGACCTGATGCGCGGACGCTACATCGTCCAGTTCAGCGTGGGCGGCGACGGCCTGGCCGCCTCGCAGCGCGAGTGGGACGACTACATGGTCCGCGAGGCGCGGCGGGTGGTGAAGGCGAACCCCGGCAAGCGCATCCTCGTCCTCGGCAGCTATCGCAACCGCCACCTGTTCCACGAGGCGCTGGCGGCCGAAGCGCCCGCCCGTGTCGTCGACATGCGCGCCTGGCTGTCGCGCCTGCCTTGACTGTTTGAGCCGGGCGACGGGCGAGCTAGTCTCCATGGATGATCCAGCTCGCCTTCCTGCTCGTCCTCGCCGCCGAGCCCGCGCCGCCGGCGCCGCCCTGCGATCCGCTGATGACCATCTGCGACGTGCTCGACCCGGCGACCGGAAAGGCGCGGGTCTGGCCGGCCGACGTGGCCAGGCTGCAGGAGGACGTGGAGACCTGCCTCCACTTCGCCGGCGAGGAGCCCTACGACGCCGAGCGCCGCAAGGAAATCGAGGCGGCCATTGACGCCCACTGCGGCGCGCTGGAACGCGACCTGCCGGATCTGCGCCGCAAGTACAAGGACGACCCGCTGGTGCAGGAGCGCCTCGACGCCATCGTCGCCCTCGGAGTGGGCTAGGGGGCAACCGGCTCCGCTGTTCGGAGTTCAGTAAGGCTGAGCCGACTACGAATCCTCATGCAGCCCGACTTCGACGCCTTCTTCGCCCGCTACGCCGAGGCCTACAACCGTTCGCTGGACGGCGAGGTGCAGGACGAGGCGATCCGCGCCGCCTTCGCCGACTGCTTCATCTCGGCGGGGCCCGAAGGCTCGATGTGCGGGAAGAACGACGACAGCTTCTCCGCCACCCTGGAGGAAGCCTACGCCTTCTACCGGAAGATCGGCACGAAGCGGATGAGCGTGCGCCGCGTGCACGTCACCCCCATCGACGAGGCCCACCACCTGGCGCGGGTCTACTGGTCGGCCGACTACGTCAAGAAGGACGGCCAGCCGCTGACCATCGACTTCGACGTCAGCTACCTGACCCAGACCCACGGCGGCCGCACCCGGATCTTCGCCTTCGTGGCCGGCGACGAACTGGGGCTGTACCGTAGGCACGGCCTGGTCTGAGGCCCTACTCCGCCTTTACCACCGTGACGTCCCCGGGCCGGTCGCCCGGCTTGAACCGCCAGCCCGGCGCGAGCGTAAGGGTCCACCCATCGCCGTTGCTCTCGCCCGCGGCGGGAGCGGCCAGGGTCAGAACCGACCAGTCGCCCGAGATCAGGGCGCCCCCGCCCTCCACCTTCAGCGCGCCCCAGGTCTCCGTCAGGGTCAGGCTGGGGTAGGCCGTCCCATGGGGCGGCAGGGGGAAGACCTGGTTGGGGTTGAAGCTGATCTGCAGCTGCTGCAGCGGCAGGCGCAGGACGGGCCCCTCCACCAGCTTTGCCGTCCAGACCTTCGCCTGCCGGTCCCGCTCGACGAACGCGGCGGTCTCTTCGGCGCG
>DASPLM010000316.1:0-2748 GCA_035627575.1 Caulobacteraceae bacterium
CGAGGGCCAGACCGGCTACGCCCACCTGTTCGAGCATATCGGCCTGTTCAATCCGACAGAGAACCTTCCCGGCGGCCTGATGGAGCCGCTCAGGGCCATCGGGGCGACCGACTGGAACGGCACCACCTGGTTCGACCGCACCAACTTCTTCCAGACCGTGCCGACGCCCGCCGTCGAGCAGGCGCTCTACATGGAGAGCGACCGCATGGGCCACCTGCTGGGCGCGCTCAGCCAGGAGAAGCTGGATGCGCAGCGCGGCATCGTCCAGAACGAGAAGCGCCAGGGCGACAACCAGCCGTTCGGCCTGGTGAACTACGCCATGCTGGAGGGCCTGTTCCCCGAGGGCCACCCGTACCGGCACTCCACCATCGGCTCCATGGCCGACCTGGACGCCGCCAGCCTGGAAGACGTGCGCAACTGGCACCGCGAGAACTACGGCCCCAACAACGCCGTGCTCGTGCTGGCCGGCGACATCGACGCGGCTACGGCGAAGCGGCTGGTGACGAAGTACTTCGGCCATATCCCGCGAGGGACCGCGAACACCCCGGCCCAGGCCGTCGTGCCGACCCTGCCCGCCCGCGTCGACGTGGCCATGAAGGACCGGGTGGCCAACACCCGCCTCTACCGCGCCTGGGCCGTGCCCGGCCGGCTGGACGCCTCCGCCGCCGACCTGGACGTCGCCGCCTCCATCCTCGGCGGCCTGTCCAGCTCGCGGCTGGACAACGTGCTGGTGCGCCAGGAGCAGACGGCGGTGAACGTCTTCACCGGCTACCAGCCGCACCACCGGGTCGGCATGATCACCATCGGCGTGGACGTGAAGCCCGGCGTCGACCCGGCGGTGGTGTCGAAACGCCTGGACGACCTGCTGGCCGACTACATCGCCAAGGGTCCAAGCGAGGACGAGGTGCGCCGCGCCGTCACCAGCCGGGTCTCCGAGTTCGTGCAGTCGCTGGAGCCCACCGGCGGCTTCGGCGGCCAGGCCGTGGTGCTGGCGGAGGGCGAGCTCTACGCCGACAACCCGGGCCAGTACCGCGAGGAACTGGCCGCCTACGCCAAGGTGACGCCCGCCAGCGTGCGCGCGGCCATGGGCAAGTGGCTGACCCGCCCGGTCTGGGCCGCCCGGGTCGATCCAGGCGAGCGCGAGGCCTATGCCGAGGCCGCCGCGACCCGTCCCGCCCCGACGCCGCCCGCGCCGCTGAAGGTCACGCCTCGCGGGCCGATCCCCACCATCGGCGAGATCTCCAACGTCGACTTCCCCGCCATTGAGCGGGCGCGCCTGTCGAACGGCATCGAGGTGGTCTACGCCCGCAGCACCACCGTCCCCGCCACCCGCGTGGCGGTGGAGTTCGACGCCGGCGTCGCCGCCGACCCGGCCGATGCGCTCGGGACCCACCAGCTGCTGCTGTCGCTGCTGAAGGAAGGGACCACCACCCGTAACTCCATCGAGATCGCCGAGACCGAGGAGCGCCTGGGCGCCACCATCACGACCGGCGGCAGCATGGACCGCAGCGTCGTCGGCCTCAGCACCCTGTCGCCCAACCTCGAGCCCTCGCTCGACCTGCTCGCGGACGTGGTGCGCAACCCCGCGCTGGCCCCCGCCGAGGTGGACCGGCTGAAGAACCGCCAGGCGGCGCTGATCGCGTCAGAGCTGACCAACCCGGCCGGGCTGGGCATGCGCGCCCTGCCCGAGCTGATCTACGGCAAGGCGCACCCCTACGGTCGCCCCGCCAGCGGCCTGGGCGACGCCGAGGCGCTGAAGGGCGTGGACCGTGACGACCTGATCGCGTTCCACCGCACCTGGTTCCGCCCCGACACGGCGCGGATCTTCGTCACCTCCGACCTGCCGCTGGCCCAACTGACGCCGATGCTGGAGGCCCGCTTCGGGACCTGGCGGGCGCCCGCCGGCGCCAAGGGCCGCAAGGACTTCACCGCCGCCCTGCCCCAGACCCAGCCGCGCATCGTGCTGATCGACCGGCCCCAGTCGCCCCAGTCGGTCATCCTGGCCGGCCAGGTGCTGCCGGTCAGCGGGCGCGACGACCTGCTGCTGCTGAACGCCGCCAACGAGGTGCTGGCCAACAACTTCCTGTCGCGCATCAACCAGGACATCCGCGAGACCCGCGGCTGGTCCTACGGCCTGCGCGGCTTCGTCAGCACCATGGAGCAGCGCTCGCCCTACATCATCAACGCCCCGGTCCAGGCCGACCGCACGGGAGAGTCCGTCGCCGCCCTGCTGCAGCACTACCGCGACTTCCGCGGCGGCAAGGGCGTGACCGCGGCGGAGCTGGAGCGCACCCGGCTGGGCAACACCCGCCAGCTGGCCGGCAGCTTCGAGAGCAGCAACGCGATCCTCGGCGCGCTTCGCACCAACGCCCTGTACGGCCGCCCCGACAACTACTGGGAGACCGTCGCGCCCCGCTACCAGGCCATGACGGCGGCCGAGCTGGACGCGGCGCTCAAGGGAGCAGTCGATCCGGACCGCATGGTGTGGGTCATCGTCGGCGACGCGGAGAAGGTGAAGCCGCAGCTCGACAAGCTGGGTCTGCCGGTCGAGGTGCGGGCGGCGGCGAAATAGCCGCCGCGCGGAAGCCGCTCCGGCCTCGGAAGCGGCCCGCCGGCGCCTGTAGCGGGCGCTTGCCGGGCCGCTTCCGTCCAGACTAGGGTGGCCGAACGGACGGGGGGTCGATCATGTTGCGGAAAGCACTGTTCATTCTGGCTGCCGCAGGCGCGGCGGCCGCATCGGGCGCGGCT
>DASPLM010000317.1:0-16205 GCA_035627575.1 Caulobacteraceae bacterium
CCAGCGGCGGGGCGTTCGGATCGGCGCCCAGGCGCTCCGCCGCCTCGGCGAAGCTGTGGATCGGCCGGGCCAGTCGTCGCGCGATCAGCCAGGCCAGCGGCGTCAGCAGGAGGGCGCTGAGACCGAACCAGATCAGGGTCCGCAGCTGCCAGGGCGACAGCCACGGACGCGTCGGCTCCAGCACCAGCCATTGCCCGTCGGCGCGTTGCAGGGCGGCGGTGAAGGGCGGGAACACCATGGCCCGGGCAGCGCCCTGGACGCGGCCGAGCGCCGGCCTCGGAATGTCGGGAACGCCCGGGCCCGGGCCGACGGCGATGAAGAACCGGTCCTCGGCCGTTTCGGTTTCGGCGCCGCCGTGGCCGGCGTGCCGGGAGCGCCGGGTCTCGACCATGCGCACGGTGTGGCGGAGGCGGGAACCGAGGGGGCTGACCTGGACCCGCACCCGATCCTCCGGCACGTCCAGTTCCCGCGCCAGCAGCCCTCGCAGGAACGCGCCCATCGGGTCGTGATGGTGATGCGCCAGGTGCTCGCGGACGGGACCCCCGACGACCGCCCCAACGGCGGGCCCCTCAGGCGGCGGCGCCGCGCGGACGTGGGCCCGCAGGCGCTGGCCCTGCGGCGTGACCACCTCCTCGCCCCGCAGCGCCCGTGCGGCTTCGGGGATGGAGTAGCCGAGCGGCGGGGGGTCCGGCAGGCACAGGATGACGGCGAGGTTGATCAGCTGGGCCGCCACCAGGCTGAACAGAACCAGCGCCAGCACCTGCACGAAGATGGGCGCCGAGGAGAGGCGGGGGCGCTTCAACGGCGGCGCACCTGGCCGGCGTAGAGGTAGCCTTCCCCCCGCACCGTGCGAATGGGGTCGCGGCCCGAGCCGTCGTCCAGCTTGCGCCTCAGGCGGCTGATCTGGACGTCGATGGCGCGGTCGAAGGCGTCGCTGCCGGGACCGCGCGCCAGGTCCAGCAACTGGTCGCGGGTCAGCACGCGGCCGGGCCGTTCGAGGAAGGTGCGTAGCAGGTGGAACTCGCCGCCGGACAGGTTGGACACGACCCCGGCCGCCGACCGCAGCTCGCGCCGCACCAGGTCCAGGGTCCAGCCGTCGAACTCGAGGATGGCTGCCTGGCCGGCCTCGGGCGCCTCGCGGCGGCGGCGCAGCACCGCCCGGGTGCGGGCCAGCAGTTCCCGTGGGGAGCAGGGCTTGGGCAGGTAGTCGTCGGCGCCCAGTTCGAGCCCGACGATGCGGTCGGTCTCCTCGCCCATGGCGCTGAGCATGATCACGGCCGGTCCGGCGGACGCGGACAGCCGCTTGCAGATCGACAGGCCGTCCTCGCCCGGCATCATCAGGTCCAGCACGACGAGGTCCGGCGCGAAGCCGTCCAGGGCCAGGTCCATGGCCCGTCCGTCGGCGGCGCACTCCACTGCGTAGCCGTGGCCGCGGAGGAACTCGCTCAGCACGTCGCGCACGCCCGGATCGTCGTCGACGACGAGGATCCGCGCCGGCGGCGTGGAATCGGCAGGCGGGGCGGTCACGACGCGGGCGGTCTCCATCGATCCATTGTCTCATCCATCCTTCGCAGGGCGATTTCAGGCCTGCAAGGGGCGGCCGGCAGGCCGTCGGGCATGTTGCAGGCCTGAAACGCGACGAAATCTCGCTGCCATCCCTGCGGGTCAGCCTCGATCCGACAGCCGCCCCGTCGGGCGGGCGAGCAACAAGGACGAGACGATGAAGCTCAAGATGGTGGCGCTGGGCGCCGGACTGGCGCTGGCGGCCTCCGCGACGGCGGCCCTGGCAGAGCCTGGCGCGCGGGTCGAGGAACGGGTCGTGGTCATGGGCGGCCCTGGCGGCATGGACGCCGACAAGGATGGCGCGGTCAGTCGCGCCGAGTTCAACGCCATGCACGACCGCATGTGGTCGAAGATGGACAAGGACGGCAACGGTCGCCTCGACAAGGACGAGATGGGCGGCCACGGCGAGGGCCGCCGCGTCTTCATGATGGAGCACGACGGCCCCGGCCATCCCGGCGGCATGGGTCACGGGCCCGGCCATCGCGCCGGGATGGAGAGCCACGGCACGGGCCACGAGGTCCACATCGTTCGCCGGGGCGGCGAGGGCCTGGACGCAAACAGGGACGGCCGGCTGTCCCTCGACGAGTTCACCGCCCCCATGCGCGACCACTTCAAGGAAGCGGACACGAACCGGAACGGCTTCCTCGACAAGGACGAGATGGGCGGCGACGGCGACCGCTTCGTCATCCGCCATGTGGACAAGCGGGAGGAGTGAGCTTCCCGCGGCGACGCTGTTATCAATTGTGATCACGCGGCCGTGAACCAAATGGCCACGCCGTCGTTATGCTGGCTTCAACATGGAAGGACCCCCTGTGAAAAAGCTCGTCATCGCCGCCGCCTCGCTGTTCGCTCTCGCCGGCCTCGCCGCCTGCAGCCCCGCCGACAACAAGGCCGAGACGCAGGCCGACGCCCTTGAAGCCGAAGCGGCGGCCACCTCGAACGAGGCTCAGGAAACCCAGCTGAACCAGCAGGCCGACCAGATCGAGCAACAGGCCGGCAACGCCGACGGCGGCGCCACCACGGAGAACACCCCGACCACGGACGGCGCGACCCCGCCGTCCAACTAAGATCCGGCGAGACCGGTTCTGGCAGCCCCGCCGTCCCCGGACGGCGGGGTTTTGCTTGTCTTGCGCGGCGCACGCGGCAGATTGTCGTCGCATCAACGGGAATCCGACATGTCGCTGCAGGGCAAGACGCTGTTCATCACCGGGGCCAGCCGCGGCATCGGCCTCGCCATCGCGCTCCGCGCCGCCCGCGACGGCGCCAACGTGGCGGTGGCGGCCAAGACCGCCGAACCCCACAAGCACTTGCCCGGAACCATCTATTCCGCCGCGGAGGAGATCGAGGCCGCCGGCGGCAAGGCCCTGCCCCTGGTCGTCGATGTCCGCGACGAGAGCTCGGTCCAGGCCGCCGTCGCCCGCACCGTCGAGGCCTTCGGCGGCATCGACATCTGCGTCAACAATGCCTCGGCCATTCAGCTCACCGGCGCCGAGCAGACCGACATGAAGCGTTACGACCTGATGCACCAGGTCAATGCGCGGGGGACCTTCCTGGTCTCCAAGACCTGCATCCCGCACCTGAAGCGGGCGTCCAATCCCCACGTGCTGGCCCTCTCGCCCCCGCTGGACCTGTCGCCCCACTGGTTCGCCAACCACGTGGCCTATTCCATCGCCAAGTACGGCATGAGCCTGTGCATGCTGGGCATGGCGGAGGAGTTCCGCCCCGATGGGATCGCGTTCAACGCCCTGTGGCCGCGCACCGCCATCGCCACGGCGGCGATCCGCTTCGCCCTGGCCGGCGACGAGGGCATGGCCATGTGCCGCACGCCGGAGATCATGGCCGATGCCGCCTGGGCGATCTTCAACAAGCCGTCGCGCGAGTTCACCGGCCGGTTCGTCATCGACGACAGCCTGCTCTACGAGGAAGGCGAGCGGGACTTCGACCGCTACCGGGTCGATCCGACAAGGCCTCTGATGCCCGACTTCTTTGTCCCGGCGGACAGCGTCCCGCCGCCCGGCGTGAAGATCGGCTAGCGGCTGCCCAGCAGCAGGGCGTCCAGCGCCACCGGGTCGGTGCAGCGCCGCGCAATCTCGTCGTGCAGGCGGTACAGCCGACGGCGCTCGCCCTTGTTCGCCGCCAGGATCCGTTCGCGCACGACCTGCAGCGCGCCGGCGCCATGCTCCGCCTCCATGCGGTCGGCCTCCCACGCCAGAACGACGCGTTCGGGGCGGATCAGGGCCTCGAGGATTCGGGTCGGGAGAGGGCGGCGAGTCGTCATGCCCCGAGGCTGAATCGGTTTGGTTAACAGGCCCTTAGGATTCCACGACGCACCGCAGCGCTTCACCTGCGTTCTCAAGCGCCTGGGCGGCCCCGTGGGAGACGTAGGCGAAGTTGAATGCGCCGTGGGCCAGCATCGGGAAGGACAGGTGCTCGACTCTGACCCCGGCCTGCCGCAGGTCGTCCGCGAAGGCCCGGATGCCGGGCTTCAGAGGGTCCAGCCCCGTCTCGACCAGCACGGTCGGCGGGAGCCCGGACAGGTCGCGGCCCGCAAGGCGAAAGTCGTTCAGCCCGCCTTCGGCCTCGAAATCCTCGATCTGCCGGCGAATGTAGCCGACCGCGGCGCGCCCCAGGAAGCGGAGATCCTTCAGGGGGCTGCCCAGCCACTCGTCCTCGCCGACGTCCAGCAGGGGATAGAACAGGGCCAGAAACGCCGGCCGGGCCTCGCCGCGCAGCGCCAGCCAGGCGGCCATGTGCCCGCCGGCCGAATCGCCGCCCAGGCCGATCCGCTCCGGGTCGGCGCCAAGTTCGCCGGCGTGCCGGCGCGCCCACGTCCACGCCGCCGCCGCGTCGCGGTGCATGGCCGGGAAGCGGTGCTCGGGGGCGAGGCGGTAGCCGACGGACAGCACGCGCATCCCGGAGGCCGCCGCCAGCCGGCGGCAGAGCGCGTCGTGACTGTCGATGTCGCACAACACGAAGCCCCCGCCGTGGAAGTAGACCAGCAACGGGTGGGACCCGCCGCCGGCCTCCAGCGCCGGCACGTAGAGCCGGGCAGGAAGGGGACCCTCGGCGCCCTCGATCTCCAGGTCCGTCGAGGCGGCCAGCTGCTGCGCCCCGCGGTCGAGGTTGCGCAGATGAAGTCGGCGGATGAGGGCCCGCGCCGCCGCGAGCCCCTGCAGGCCGATCGCTTCGCGGACTTTCATGCCGACGCGCCTCTCCGCACCCGTCGGACGTGGGGACGCGCGCCGGCCGTCGCCAGTCAGCGCGGCGCGCCGGTGATGCCGATGGCCGAGCGCAGTTCGTCGGCCTGGATGAGCTTGTCGCCCATGACCACCGTCTCGACTCGCCGCAGGTCGCCGATGCGACGGCCGGGGTCGCCCTCGACCATGACGAGTTCGGCCCTCTTGCCGACCGTGATCGAGCCGGTCTCGCGCTCCAGGCCGAACACCCGCGCCGGGACGATGGTCGCCGTCGCCAGCGCCTCGGCCGGCGTCATCCCCGCCTGGGCATAGAGCTCGATGTCGCGCACCAGTTCGATGCCCGCGCCGTCGGTGCCGGCCACGATGGGCACGCCGCGTCGGTGGAGTTCGGCCGTGAGCTCCAGCAACTTGGCGAACGAACGGCGCATGTCATCGCGGCTCAGGTCCGGCAGCGGCTTGAAGCCGCCGGCCTTGAAGTAGCGTTCGAGGAGGGGCGGAAGGGTTCCGGCGTAGGGCGCATAGGCCTCGCCCAGCTGCCCGCGATCCTGGGTGTAGCCGCCCTCGAAGACGGCCAGCGTCGGGTCGACGACGGTGCCGCGGCGGGCCAGTTCGTCCATGTAGGCCGACATCTCGGGTGACTTCAGGTCTACGCCCGACGCGTAGCGGCCCGGGCCGTAGAACCGCTGCAGCCCGTTGGACTCGTTGATGACCGAGTCCGGCATGGCCTGCATCATGACGAAGTTGATGTGCGTGATCTCGCTGTAGCCGGCGCGCACCGCCTCCAGCGGCCGCATGGTGCGGGGCACGTGGCCCTGGACCCGCAGGCCCTGCTTCCTGGCCTCGTCGGCGATAGGCGCGACCAGCGTCTTGTCCAGAGAGCCGTACAGCTTCACCCCCGTGAACCCGTCACGCTTGGCGCGCTGAACGGCTGCGCGGGCCTCCGCCTCATTGGTGACGGTCACCGCCATCTGGGCCGCCAGCGGCCCTGGTCCGTCGATCAGCATGACGGGCACGATGCGCGGGCCGAGCAGCTGGCCTTCGTCGATACGCCGCTTGCGGGCGATGGATTCCGCCGGCCGGTTGCCGGGATCGCGCACGCTGGTGATGCCGTTGGCGATGAGCAGGGGCCCGGTCTCGTCGCCGCCGTAGTGCATGTGGCTGTCCCACAGGCCGGGGACGAGCGTCCTTCCGGCGCCCTCGAAGACCTTGGCGCCGGCGGGAATGGGGGTCGAGCCGGCCGGGCCGACGGCGGCGATGCGGCCGTCGCGGACCACGACCGTCATCCCCTCGCGGAAGACGAGGTTCTCGGCGTCGAAGATGCGGATGCCGCGGAAGGCGACCGGCGTCGCCACCGGTCGGCCGAAGCGCTCCATGATCGCCGGCGCGCGCTTCGCCAGCGCCTCATCCTGCGCCTTGCTCAGCGCCGGTGCGTTGGCCTCCCAGCCTTCCGGCAGGTAGCTGAGGAAGCCGACTGCGGCGAAGAACCGGTCGCCGTCCATCCACACCGGAGACGGCGCGAGGCCGAGGCCGGTGATCGCGTAGGCCTGGACCGTCTTTCGCTCGCCGCCGCGCGTGACGACCGCCTCGCCCAGCGGCTCCATGGCGGCGCGACCGGTGGGCGCGAGGTCGATCGTGCGGCCCGGCGCCTTGATCAACGCCTCGGTCAGGACGACGTAGGTGTCGACCGTGCCGCCGAACGGGGAATAGACCAGACCGGCCTTCGCGGCCCCGGCGCCCTCGTCGACGCCGCTGCGATAGGTGTAGCGCGCCCCATCGACCGCGTAGCTCTCGGCCGCATCGCCCTCTGGCGTGGAGCCGCGGATGGTCAGGCTGCGCATCGTCCCGTCGGGCGCGAGGCGCATCTGCTGGTCGATCTCCGTCGAGAAGCCGCGGAGCAGCACGCTCTCGCGCGACCATCGCACCCCCTGGCCGTCGGTCCACAGCCGGCTCCTGCCGTGCTGGCCGCCCGTGGAGACGATGACCCAGGTCCGGGCGTCCTCCGGAGGCGAGGCGAGGGCGGGCGCGGCGAAGGCCGACGACGCCGGGGCAGCGGGCGCCTGGGCGTGGTCTTCGTGCGCCAGGGCCGCGGGGCTGGGTAGAACCATGGCGAGGGCGGCCGCAGTCGCGGCCAGCTTGCTGATGACGGCTTTCGGCATTGGGGTCCCCCGGGTCCTGCGACGGGGAGCAGATGAACCCAAGACAACGCCGGTCGCAACCGTTCCGTGCGGGACGTCAGCCGCGCGTCAGCACCGCGCCGACCGCCGCGATGCGCTCCACCTCGGCGTAGGCGTCCTGCGAGAGTACATCGCCGAAGATGTCCGGATCGATCTCTTCGTAGGCAAGGGTGCAGCCTGCTTTGGCGGCTATCCCTTCGAGCCCGGCTCTCATCCGGTCCTCACCGCCCCGCAGGATGGCGCTGCCGGTGTAGAGCAGGAGGCGGCCGCCCCGGGCGAGCTTGTCCACGGCCTCGCGGGACCAGTCGAGAGACATCTGTCCGCCGTGCATGTCGCCGCCGGCGGAATAGGTGCGCCCTGAGGCGCCGTTCATGAACGGCGGGTTGGCGACGACCAGGTCGAGGCCGCCCTCGACCCCTTCGAGGCCGCGGCATTCGACGAGCCGCCCCTCCACACCCGCATGCGCGGCGTTCACGGCCGCCAGTCGCAGGGCGGCGGGATTGACGTCGGTCAGCTCCAGCGACGCCGCGCCGGCAAGCCCTGCCGCGACGATGCCGCCGACCCCGGCGCCGGCGCCGATGTCCGCCACGCGCTTGAGTCCGCCCGTGTCCCCGATCTGCTGGCGGATGAAGCGCACGAACCGGTAGGTGTCCGGGCCAAGGAACACCGAGTCCCTGGCGCGCGGCGGAAAGGCCGAATGCAGGAACAGCCGCCCGGCCACTCTCGATACCCGGAGCCGGCTGCGCCATCCGCGCTCGTCAGGGGCGACGGCGCCGGCGCGGTCCAGCAGGGCCCTGACCGCGCCGGCGAACCCGTCGGGCCCCGCCAAGCTCCAGCCCAGCAGGTCGCGCAGGTCTTCGGCGACGCGATCCTCCTCGCGGTCCAGCACCCGCCAGTGGCTCGCGGGCGTGACCGTGGTGAAGTCGTAGGCTGCGGCATCGAGCAGCCGCAGCAGCTCCAGCAGCGCCTGCTGGGCGTCGTCCAGTGCGATGGGGGCCATGCCTAGGGCTGCCGATCCCGCCAGGCGCGCCAGCGGGCGCGCGCGCGGTAGACGATGGCCGCCAGCACCACGAGCGCGGCGCCGGCGTAGAAGAGCCGCGCCTGATCGTGGGTCAGGCCGCCCCGGCCCTCCAGCCAGGCCACGAACAGGGTCGCCGCGGCGAGCAGGGCGACGCCCGCGAGGAACCGGGGTGTGGTCAGCCACATGCCTAGCGACCGCCCGCGCCGTCGGCGGGGGTCGTCAGGTCCGTGGCCGGATCGCGCAGGGGATCGGGCTTGCGGCCCGGCCCCAGCACTCGCACCCGCGCCGGGTCCGAGGGCATGCGCGAACCCTTGCGGGAGCGAGCGTCCGCTTCCGCCGCCTTGCTCATGCCACTGCCCGTTCGTCGGCCCAGAGGTGCTGGCGATAGGCGTCGAAGCAGCGCGCGCCCCAGGTGAGCCGGATGACGGCGCCTTCGGCGATATGGCGGGCGCAGTCCGGATCCGCCTCCACCAGGGGGCGGATGGCCTCGGCGTTCCACGTTTCGGAATGCTTCACGTCGATCACCGAGTGCAGGGCATAGTACTGCCGTTCCTTGCCGATCTTCAGGCGCTTCAGACCCTCGGCCACATGGGCCGCCCGCCACGGCGCGGTCAGCTCGATGACGCCGAGCGCGCCGATCGACTGATAGGCATAGCGCCGGTTCGTTGCCATGGCGACCATGGCGTTGCCCAGCGCCAGGGGGGCGGCGAGGGTCGTATCGATGGTCGGGGTGAGCTTCAGGGCTGCGGCCAGCTTCCCCAGCATCGGCCCGTGCATCCCCTTCTCGGAGCCGCGGCCCATCTCGTCCCAGTAATTCGCCGCCAGTTCCAGCTTGGCGCGCGTCGGCATCTTGACCTGGGTATAAGCGAGCAGGTCGTCGAACCCGGCTTCGCCGGTGAACTCCTGGGTGAGAAACCACTTCATCTGCTCGAGGGTCGCCGTCTCGGCGAGCCACGGGAAAAGCGGATCGTTCTGTCCCGGTCCGGTCTGCTTCAGGCCTTCGTACCAGGCGATGAAGCCGTCCGGATCGGTCGGCACGTCGGCCGTGAGGTCTGACGCGTCCTCGCGACAGCGTTCGAGGAACAAGCCCTCAAGGGTGCGCATGCGGTAGTCGTCGGCCAGGTTCGCGGCCCAGTCTTCGGTGGGGGAGGCTGGCGCGAGACGGCGGTTGTTCCACCAGGCCAGGCGTCGCTGGAAGCCGGCGTCGTATACCGTCGCGGAGTCGACGGCTTCGCCCTTCCAGGCCGAGTGCGTGAGTTTCATTGTTCTTGCCCTGCATGACGGATCGCCCCGCCGAGGGCGAATACGTTTGCCAGCTCAATTGGTTCCGGCCGGCAAGTGTTCGGAAGCAACGGAGGCCCTGTAACCTATGTTAATCAACGTTTATTCCCGGGACTAACCAGTCCTGCCGGAGTGACGTCTTGGAACCGCAGCGCGATCAACCCGTTAAGGCAGCCTGTAAGAGAGGGCGTCGTGCAGACATTTTCCCAAGACGGACGTAAGTTCCTGATCCTGCCTTCCAGCGCCGGCTGGGCGTGGGCGGTGACCACCATGACCGGCGAAGTCGAGGAGAGCGGGGCCTGCGCCACGAAGGCGGCTGCGGCCGCGTGCATCGTTCGTGCAACCGTTCGCCGTGTCGCCCCCGCGGCCGCGCCGGCGGCCGGCCTCGAACAGGCGGCATGACATGCGGGTGATCGAACGCGCGGTCTATCGCGGGCCGCACCTGTACAGCCAGACGCCGATGATCCGCATCATGGTGGACCTGGGCGAACTCGAGTCCTGGCCGACCAGCCGGCTCGCCGGTTTTTCCGACGCCTTGCTGGACCGGCTGCCCGGGCTTGGCCGGCACGGCTGCTCGCTGGGCGAACCCGGGGGCTTCGTCAGCCGCCTGGAGGAGGGCACATGGCTGGGCCATGTCACCGAACACGTGGCGCTGGAACTCCAGACCCGCGCCGGCATGCCGGTGACGCGCGGCAAGACCCGTTCGGTCAAGGGCCGTAACGGCGTGTATAACGTCATGTTCGCCTATCAGGACGAGGCGGTGGCGCTCGCCGCCGGACGCCTGGCCCTCGAACTGGTCGACAGCCTGCTGCCGGAGCCGCTTCGGGGCCTCGAGGGCCTTGAGCATGTCGATGATCGCCTCGCCGGGGAAGACTGGGACGCCCGGTTCGAGGGCCTGCGTTCCCTGGCGGCCCGACGGTCCCTTGGCCCCACCACCATGGCCCTGGCCGAGGCCGCCCGACGGCGCGGAATCCCCGTGCAGCGCCTCAACGACATGAGCTTGCTGCGGCTCGGATGGGGCTCGCGACAGAAGCGTATCCAGGCGAGCATCACCGGCGACACCTCGCACCTCGGGATCGAAGCGGCGGGGGACAAGAGCCTGACGAAGAGCCTGCTGGCGGCCGCGGGCCTGCCAGTTCCCCGTGGCGCCGTCGTCCGCACGCTCGACGCCGCGCAGCGCGAGGCGGCCCGCATTCGCGGCCCGGTGGTGCTGAAGCCGCTGAATGGCAACCACGGGCGCGGCGTCAGCGTCGGCCTGAAGACGCCGGAACAGGTCGAGCGAGGCTTCGCCGAGGCCCAGAAACACGGCCGGCAGGTCATCGTCGAGGAGCAGTACGTCGGCTCAGACTACCGTGTGCTGGTCATCGGCGGGGAGATCGTCGCCGTGGCCGAACGGCAGCCGGCCCACGTCACCGGCGATGGCCGCCGGACCGTGCTCGAACTCATCGAAGAGCTGAATCGCGACGAGCGCCGCGGCGACGGCCACGAGAAGGTCATGACCCGGGTAAAGCTGGGGCCGGCGGTGGACGCCTCCCTGGCCGAGCAGGAGCTGGCCCTGGACTCGCGGCCGGCGAAGGGGCGGACGGTCCGCCTCGTGCCGACCGCGAACCTGTCGACCGGCGGCTCCGCCATCGACCGGACCGACGTCATCCATCCAGAGAACGCGCTGGTGTGCCGGCGCGCGGCAGCCGTCATCGGCCTCGACGTCGCCGGAATCGACTTCCTGTGCCCCGACATCAGCCAGCCGGTCAGCAAGACCGGCGGCGGCATCGTCGAGGTCAACGCGGCCCCCGGCTTCCGCATGCACCTGCAGCCGTCGGAGGGACAAGCACGCGACGTCGCCGGTCCGGTCATCGACATGCTGTACCCGCGCGGGAGCCGCGCCCGCATCCCCGTGATCGCCATCACCGGCACCAACGGCAAGTCCACCACCATCCGCATGGTGGCCCACATGATGCGCCTGCAGGGACTGAACGTCGGCTTCACGAACACCAGCGGCATCTACCTGAACGACCAGCTCATCATGGCCGCGGACGCGAGCGGGCCGAAGAGCGCACGCATGGTCCTGTCCGATCCCATGGTGGACGTGGCGGTGCTGGAGTGCGCGCGCGGCGGCATCGTCCGGGAAGGACTCGGCTTCGACCGCTGCGATGTCGGTGCGGTGCTCAACGTCACCGAGGACCACATGGGCCTGGGCGGGGTGAACACCCTAGACGACCTGGCCGCGATCAAGTCGGTGGTCACCGAGAGCGTGGGCCGTCGCGGCCACAGCGTGCTCAACGCCGACGACCCGCAGACCCTGCGCATGGCGCGCCATGCCGGCGGCCGGGTCATCTGGTTCACCATGAGCAGCGAGCGGGACATGTCCGGCCAGTTGCTCAAGCACATCGCGGAGGGCGGAACCGCGGTGAACCTGGAGCGCGGCGATGGCGGGATGGAGATCGTGGTCCGTCGCGGGGAGGAGGTCACGTCGATCATCGACGCGGCGGCGATCCCGGCGACCCTGAACGGCGCGGCGCTGTTCAACGTCGCCAACGCGCTTGCCGCTGCCGCGATCGGGCACGCCCGAGGCCTGTCGCCCTACGCCATCGCCGAGGCGCTGCGCACCTTCGAGAGCAGCTTCGAGCATAACCCCGGCCGCATGAACGTCCACGACGGCCATGGCTTCCGCGTGATCATGGACTATGCCCACAACCCGGCGGCCCTCCGAGCCGTCGGCGACCTGCTGGGCCGGCTTCGGCCATCCCACGGCCGGGTGATCGGGATGGTCAGCATCCCTGGTGATCGTCGGGACGAGGACCTGCGCGAGATGGGCGCGATTGCGACCGAGATTTTCGACCAGATCGTCTTCCGGGAACGGCCGGACGGGCGCGGACGCGAGGCAGGCGAGGTGCTGCGCCTGATGGCGGAAGGCGCCCTGCAGGCGGGCTGTCCCCCCGAACGCATCACCAAGGTGCTGGGCGAGCCTGAGGCGGTCGAGGCGTGCCTCGCCATGGCCAGGCCCGGAGATCTGGTGGTGCTGCTTCCGACCAAGGTCGAGTCGGTCTGGAACCAGATGCTGGTCTGGCGGCCGCAGCCGACGGCCGGCGCCGCCGCCGCGGCGGAGCGTCAGCCGCATGTCTGAGCGCGGGCCCCTGATCGTCATCGGCGGCCATGAGGACAAGGAAGGCGACAAGGCCATCCTGTGCGAACTGGTCAAGCGCCTGGACGGCGGTCGCCTGGTGGTGGCAACCGTGGCCTCCAGCATCCCGGACGAGTACTTCGCCGAGTACCACAGGACCTTCGACGCGCTGGGCGTCTCGGGCATGGACGAACTCTACGTCAACGAGCGCTTCGAGGCCTCGTCTCCCGAGAAGCTGGCCTGCCTGGAGAACGCGGCGGGGGTGTTCTTCACCGGCGGCGACCAGTTGCGGATCGCCAGCCAGATCGGGGATACGCCGGTCGAGCAGGCCATCCGCAGGATCTGGGACCGCGGCGGCGTCGTCGCCGGCACCTCCGCGGGCGCCTCGGTGATGAGCGAGATCATGCTGGTGCGCGGCGCCAGCGGCGAGTCGCACCGCATAGGCGACCTCCAGATGTCCTCGGGCCTCGGCCTGATCCGGCATGTCGTGATCGACCAGCATTTCGCCGAGCGCGGCCGGATCGGCCGTCTCATGGGCGCGGTGGCCCAGAACCCGCGCATCCTCGGCATCGGCGTCGACGAGAACACCGCCTTCGTCCTCGAGGGTCGGGTGATGCGGGTCATCGGCGAAGGCGCGGTGTACATCGTCGACGGGGAGGGGATCACCCACTCCAACATCGCCGAGGCCGACCGGAAGGACACCCTGTCGGTCCACGACGTGCGCCTGCACGTGCTCAGCGCCGGAGACGCCTTCGATCTCGACAGCCGCAAGCCGACTCCCGGCAAGGCCTGAGCGCCCGTTCGCGGCCGACTGTCTGCGCCATGCAGGCCCGCGGCGCCGTGTTCCCGTGCGCCATGCGCGGCGCCGGAGCCGTGTATCTGCCCGCCATGGGGCGATTGAATTCATTCGTGTTTCACGTGAAACACGTCAGAATCGGTCACATCTGCGCCGGCGGACGGGGTGGGATTCGAACCCACGGTAGGCTCGCACCTACGGCGGTTTTCAAGACCGCTGCCTTAAACCACTCGGCCACCCGTCCTTCCGGAAGCGCGCTCATATCAGGGCCGACCGTCCGGTTTAAGGGGCTGTTGAGGCCTCCTCGCCTAAACTTGCGCCTCGATCGCAGCGCCCGCGGGGCCAGAGGCCATGAACGGCATCTTTTCGGAGTTCAAGGGAGCGGACCTGTTCCGCGCGCTGATCCTCATCGCGTGCGGATTCTGGCTGACCGCCTGCGCCACGCCGCAGCCGCGCTACGCGACCCTGGAGGAGGCGCCCCGCGCCCGGCCGCGGCAGGATGGCCCGCGCGTGGCCTCGAGCGCGAACCCCGTGCGCGGGACGATGAAGCCCTACAAGGTCGGCGGACGCTGGTACACGCCGAAGGAGCAGCCGAACTACGAGGAGGTCGGCCTGGCCTCCTGGTATGGCGGCGCCCACCACGGCAAGCCGACCGCCACGGGCGAGACCTTCGACCAGTGGCGCATCTCGGCCGCCCACAAGACCCTGCCGCTGCCCTGCGTCGTCGCCGTCACCAACCTCGATACCGGCAAGACCATCCGCGTCCGCGTCAACGACCGCGGGCCGTTCGTGGACGGGCGGATCATCGACCTCTCCCGCGCGGCCGCCGAGGAACTGGGCTTCGACCGCAAGGGCGTGACCCGCGTCCGTGTGCGATACTTGGGCCCCGCCGAACGGGGCTAACCCACAGATTACCGGCGGGCGGCGGTTGCGCTCCCCGTTTCAGCCGCCATTGTGCGGGCCGTGACACGCGGCAGATTCATCACGTTCGAAGGCGGCGAGGGCGCCGGCAAGTCGACCCAGGCGCGGGCCCTAGCCGAACGCCTGCGCGCGCTCGGCCTCGACGTCGTCTCGACGCGCGAGCCCGGCGGCTCGCCCAACGCCGAGGTCGTCCGGGCCCTGGTCGTCGAAGGAGAGGCCGGACGCTGGTCCGCCATCGCCGAAACCCTGCTGATGAACGCCGCCCGCGCCGATCACCTCGAGCAGGTGATCCGCCCGGCGCTGGCGCGGGGCGCCTGGGTGATCTGCGACCGCTTCGCCGACTCCACCCGGGCCTACCAGGGGGCCGGCGGCGGCGTGGCCGCCGAGGTGATCGCGGTGATCGAGGACGCCGTCGTCGGCGACGACCGGCCCGACCTGACCCTGGTGTTCGACCTTCCCGTCGAGATCGGCCTGGAGCGCGCCTTCGGCCGGGGCCTGTTCGAAGCGCGGTTCGAGAGCAAGGGCGTCGAGTTCCACCAGCGCCTGCGCGACCGCTTCCGCGACATCGCCCGGCGCGAGCCCGACCGCTGCGTGGTCGTGGATGCGGCCGCGGCGCAGGAGGCCGTGGCCGACGCGGTCTGGCGCGCCGTGTCCGGCCGCCTCCCGATCGATGCGGCCAGTGTCCCGATGACCGGAGCGGCCGGTGGCTGATCCGGCCGCCCATCCCCGCGACGTCTTCACCTACGAGGGCGGCGAGGTCGTCGAGACCGCCTTCCTCGACGCGCTGGAGCGGGGACGGCTGCACCACGCCTGGCTGCTCTGCGGCCCGGAGGGCGTCGGCAAGGCCACATTCGCCTACCGCGCCGCCCGCCGCCTGCTGGGCGCCCGTCCCGACCCCCGCTATGGCCTGCTCGGCGCGGCGCCGGACGACCACGTGAGCCGCATGATCTCGGTCGGCTCCCACCCGGACTTCATGGTGCTGGAGCGGGAGACCGAGGGCGACAAGGTCAAGAAGTTCATCTCGGTCGACGCCGCGCGGGCCCTGCCGGGATTCTTCGCCCAGACCCCGTCACAGTCGACCTACCGGGTCGCCATCGTCGACGCGGCCGACGACATGAACGTCAACGCCGCCAACGCCTTGCTGAAAACTCTGGAGGAGCCGCCGGAACGCGGCGTGCTTTTCCTGGTCGCCCATGCTCCCGGACGGCTGATGGCCACCATTCGCTCCCGCTGCCGCCGCCTGACGTTCCAGCCCTGGAGCGAGGTTCGGGTCGCCGACTTCCTGCGCCAGCGCGCCGACCTCCCGGAGGCGCAGGTGGAGCGCCTCGCCGCCATGGCCGGCGGTGCGCCCGGACGGGCGCTCAGCCTTGCCGGCACCGAGGTCCTTACCCTCGACGACATGGCCCGTGCGCTGGTGGAGGGGGAGGGGCCGAGCGAGGCCGAGCTGCTGCACATCGCAGACCGGTTCCGCGGCAGGGACGGCCAAGCTCGCTTCGAACTCTTCCTGCAGCGGCTGGGCGAGGCGGTACGGGGCCGGGTCGTGGGCGGTCGGGCGGCGGCGGTCGAACCCTGGACGGCCCTCTGGGACAAGCTCTCCAACGCGCCTGGCGAGGCCGACGCCCTGAACCTCGACCGCGCCGACGTGTTCTGGTCGCTCCTGGCCGAACTGAAGTCCGTGAAGGCCGCCTGATGTTCCGTCCATGCTGATCGACAGCCATGTGAACCTGCACGCGCCGCAGTTCGACGAGGATCGCGACGCCGTCGTCGCCCGGGCGCGGGAGGCTGGCATCCGGCTGATGGTGGAGATCTCCGACAAGGTCTCGACCTTCGAGGCGACCCACGCCCTGGCCATGGCCCACCACGACATGTGGTGCACCGTCGGGACCCACCCGCACTATTCGGTCGAGAACCCGGACCTGACCGCGGCCGACCTGCTGGCCCTGGCGGAACGGCCCAGGGTGGTCGGCGTGGGCGAGTGCGGGCTGGACTTCCACTACGACTGGAGCCCGCGCGACATCCAGGCCGCCGTGTTCCGCGTGCACGCCACGGCCGCCCGCGAGAGCGGCCTGCCGCTGGTGGTGCATACGCGCGAAGCCGACGGGGTGATGAGCCAGATCCTCGAGGAGGAGAT
>DASPLM010000318.1:0-11497 GCA_035627575.1 Caulobacteraceae bacterium
CGCCGCGCCCGCTGGTCACCAACCCGGCCAACGACCGAGCGCCGCGCTGGTCCCCGGACGGCCGGCTCCTCGCCTTCGTCTCCAACCGGTCCGGCAAGAACCAGGTCTGGATCCTGGAGAGCGAAGGCGAGCCCTGGCAGCTGACCGACAGCGTCACCGACGTCGGCGGGTTCGCCTGGAGCCCGGACGGGCGGCGCATCGCCTTCGTCGCCGACCCCGCCAAGCCCGGCGAGGAGAAGCCGGACTACAAGGCCCCCAAACAGGTGGTCTTCACCACCGAGCGATTGAACTTCCGCAACGACGGCACGCCCGGCTGGCGCGGCGAGGACATCGACCAGGTCTTCACCGTCGACGTCCCGACCGACCGGACCAAGCGCAAGCCGGTGCAGGTCACCCGCGACGCCTTCGACCACGGCGACCTGCAGTGGTCCCGCGACGGATCGCGCATCATCTTCACCGCCAACGACAAGGAAGACAGCGACTACATCCGCTGGGACTCAGAGATCCTCAGCGTGCCCGCCGACGGCTCGACCAGGCCGGTGCGGATCACCGACCGCCGCGGCGGCGACGACACCCCGCGCGTCTCGCCCGACGGCCAGTGGCTGGCCTACATCGGCTCCGACGTGGGCGAGGCCATGAAGGCCTACGACCCGGACAACCTCTACATCCGCCGGCTCGGCTCGAACGAGGCGCCGCGGGTGGTCAGCCTGCCCCACGGGATCGGCGGGGGCGTCACCACCGACTCGGCCCCGCCGCGCACCCGCGGCGAGTCGATGCAGTGGAGCCGCGACGGCCGCTGGCTCTACGTGCTCGCCGCCTCGGAAGGCAGCAACCATCTCGTCCGCGTCGATCCGCGCACTGGCCGGACCGAGCGCATCTCCAAGGGTTTCGAGGGCGACCTGTCGGCCTTCACCGTCGGCGGCGACCGCATCGCCGCGCTGTACTCCAGCCCCGAGTCGCCCGGCGACATCTGGCTGGTCGATCCGAAAGGGCCCCGCCGACTGACCAGCCACGGGGCCGGCGCCGTCGCCGGCCTGACCGTCGCCCCGGTGCAGGAGCGCTGGGTCCGGTCCTTCGACGGGCAGCGCATCCAGTACTGGATCGTCACCCCGCCCAACTTCGACCGGACCAGGAAGCACCCGGCGATCCTGTACATCCACGGCGGTCCGCACGCGATGTACGGCCAGACCTTCTTCCACGAGTTCCAGGTGCTGGCGAACGCCGGCTATGTCGTCATCTACGGCAATCCGCGCGGCTCGACCGGCTACGGCGCCGAGTTCGGCAACATCATCCAGCACCGCTACCCCGGCGACGACGCCAAGGACCTGGTGGCGACCGTGGACGACGCCGCCTCGCTGGGCTTCATCGACACAGGCCGCCTGGGCGTCGCCGGCGGCTCGGGCGGCGGCGTGCTGTCGTCCTGGCTGATCGGCACGTACCCGGACAAGTTCCAGGCCGCCGTGGTCGAGCGCGCGGTGCTGGACTGGCGCCAGATGATGGGCAGCGACATCCCCCTGGTCGTCAGCCAGTCCTGGTTCAAGGACTTCCCCTGGGTCGACCCGGAGAGCTACGCCCGGCGCTCGTCGATCACGCTCGTGCCCCAGGTGAAGGCGCCCGTGCTGGTGATCCATAACCAGGAGGACTACCGCGTCCCCATCGGCCAGGCGCTGGACTACTACGGCTCGCTGAAGGCGCTGAAGAAGGAAGCCAAGCTGGCGGTCTTCCCCAACTCCAGCCACGGCATGAGCCGCGACGGCGCGCCGGAACAGCGGATCGCCCGGCTGAATCTCATCGTCGAGTGGTTCGACCGGCACCTGAAGAAGTAGCCGCGCTTCCCCTCTCCCTCGGGAGAGGGAAGATGGCGCGACAGCTACAGCCCCGCCCCGCCCTTGATCAGGGCCGCGCGCTCGTCGGCCGTCAGCGGCCGCCACATGCCCTCGGGCAGCCGGCCCAGCTGCAGCGGGCCGATGCGGGTGCGGAACAGGTCCCGGACGCGCAGCTCGACCAGTTCGCACATGCGGCGGATCTGGCGGTTGCGGCCCTCGGTGAGGACGAAGACCAGGACCTGGTCCTCGGTGCGCGTGACCCTGGCGGGCTTCAGCTTGCGGCCGTCCAGTTCCAGGCCGTGGCGCAGGAGGGCGAGCTTGCGGTCGGAGATGAGGCCGTCGACGCGGACGACGTACTCCTTGTCGAGCTGGGACTCAGGCCCGATCACCGCCTTGGCCACCACGCCGTCCTCGGACAGGATCAGCAGGCCGCGGCTGTCCATGTCGAGCCGCCCCACCGGCGCCAGCTTGTTGCGGAAGCCGGGGATCACGTCGCTCTTGCCCCACAGCGTATCCCGCCTAAGCAGGCGGACGGCGGGGACCTGGTCGCCCTCGGGCTGTGAGGAGACCACGCCGACCGGCTTGTGGATGATGACCGTCAGGGCCGAGTCCAGCTTCGCCTCGGCCTTGTCGGCCAGGGTGAGGGTCTGGCCGGGCTGGATCTTGCGGCCGGCGTCCTCGATGCGCTCGCCGTCGATGGAGACCAGCCCCTGGGCGATCAGGGCGTCCGCCTCGCGCCGCGAGCAGACGCCGCTCTGGGCCAGCCACTTGTTGACCCGCTGCGGCTCGGCCTCCTCGTAGCGGCGCTCCCACGCCATGGCCTAGCCCAGCACCTTGACCAGGAAGTCGCGTCCCAGCCGCAGCCCGTCGTTGTCGATGCTGTGGCCCACGCCCTTGGCCTGGTAGCCGAACACCTCGAAGCCGAGGCCCTGCAGCGTGGCGCCGGCGTGGTGGAAGGCGGCGAAGGGCACCACCGGATCGGCGTCGCCGTGGGCCAGCAGGACCGGCGGCTTGGTCTTCATGGTCGCCTTCAGCGCCGCCTCGTCCACCACCATGCCGGAGTAGCCGACGATGCCGGCGATCTGCTTCTCGCGCTGCGGCCCGACGTAGAGCGACATCATCGTGCCCTGGCTGAAGCCGACCAGCGCCAGCTTGTCCTCGGAGAGTCCGTAGCGCTCGAGCTCCTGGTCGATGAAGGCGTTCAGCACCGGCGCGGCGGCCTTCGCCCCCTCGGCCCGCTCCTGCATGGAGAAGGTGTTGATCGGCCACCACTGGTAGCCCTCAGCCAATTCCTGCATCCGCTGCGGCGCGTGGGGCGAGACGAAAACGGCGTCGGGCAGGGCGGGCTGCAGCGCCGGCGCCAGGCCGATCAGGTCGTGGCCGTTCGACCCGTAGCCGTGCACCAGGATCACGATCTGCTTCGGCGCGCCGCCCGAGGCGGGCAGGACGCGCGGGCCGTCCAGCTGGGAAAGGTCTGTCATGGCCGGACCGGTGCGTGAGCGGGCGGCGGAGGTCAAGCGCCGAGTCTTCCCCTACGCTGTGCAGGGATGGGGACGCGCCTCACTCACCCCCCTCCTCGCCGTCCGGCGGCTCGAGATCCGCGGGGTCGAGGTCGTAATCGAGCAGGTCGCCGGGACGGCAGCCGAGCACGGCGCAGAGCCGCGCCAGGGTGCGGAAGCGGATGCCCTTCACCTTGCCCGAGCGGAACAGGGACAGCTGGGTCTCGCTCAGGCCGACCCGGGCCGCGATGTCCCGCGCCTTGAGGCCCTTGCGGACGATCAGGGCGTCCAGCGTCACGCGAACGGGCATTCAGATCATCTCGTCCAGCTCGGCCTGCACCCGCGCCGCCTGGTCCATCACTCCCCCGAGCAGGAACAGGGCGCCGCCGATCATGCCGAGCGTCATGCCCGCCACGTCGAAGTGCAGGTAGCCGCCCTTGGTGCTGCCGATCAACCGCAGCAGGTTGGTCACAAGGAAGACGCTGGCCACTCCGCCGAGGCCCAGGGCAAGCCCGACCCGGCGGAGGGCGTCGGCGATGACGGGCTGGATCAGGCGTCCGCGCGAGAGCTGACGCATCGCCCGCCCGATGGACCAGACGCCGAACAGGTAGCAGACCGCCGGGATGGCCATGATGGCGAAGGCCGGCAGCATGCGGGGGTTCTCCGGCAGCTGACCTCTTTGCCAGAGCACGAGCGGACCGACGACGCCGGCGGCGAGCAGGGCGGCGGCGACGCTGACCACCATGAACGCGGCGAGCCAGGAGTACTGGCCGCAACGGCGGCGGAGACGGTCTAGATCGGGCGCGCGCATGGGCTTTCGAGGCGGCGGGACGTGGAGGAACTTTAATCTTGACTTAAAGAGGCGCGGTTTGCAACTTTATCTAAGAGTTAAAATAAGCGAGGCCGCCGCCGTGCCACCCGCCCTTGTCACCGACCGGTTGACTCGCCGCTTCGGCCAGCGCCTCGCCGTCGATGCGGTGTCCATGACCGTGCCGGACCGGGCTGTCTACGGCTTCCTCGGCCGCAACGGCGCCGGGAAGACGACGACCCTGAAGATGCTGCTGGGGCTCATCCGCCCAACCGGTGGCGCGGCCCGCGTCTGCGACGTGGACGTTGCGACGGATCGCCTCGGCGCCGCGCGGAAGATCGGGGCGCTGCTTGAGGCCCACGGGTTCTACGGAAACCTCACGGGACGCGAGAACCTGGACCTCAGTCGCACGCTCTTGCGCCTGCCGCGAACCGAGATCGATCGGGTGCTGGAGGTGGTGGACATGGCCGAGCACGGTCGGCGCCGCGTATCCGACTATTCCCTGGGTATGCGACAGCGCCTGGGTCTCGCCCGCGCCATGCTGGGCGCCCCGCCGGTGCTGATCCTGGACGAACCGACCAACGGGCTGGATCCGGACGGCATCGCCGACATGCGCCGCTTCCTGCGCGCCCTGCCGGACCGCAGCGGCGCCACCGTCCTGCTATCCAGCCATCTGCTAGGCGAAATCGAGCAGACCGCCACTCACATCGGCATCCTGTACGAGGGCCGACTGGTGCTGGAGGGCGAGCTCGCCGCGTTGAAGGCGGACCTGTCGCCTGAGATCGCCCTGCGGACGGGCGATCCGGCGCGGACCCGCGCGGTGCTGGCATCCCTGGGCCTCAGGGCCGAGCTCGCCGACGACCATGTGATCGTGCGCCTGGGGAGGGGCGAGGACGCCGACGCTGCCGCTGCGGCCCTCAACGCCGCCCTGGTGGAGGCCGGCACGCCCGTATTCTCGATAGGATCGGCGGCGCGCTCCCTGGAAGGCATCTACCGCCAGGTGTCCGGATTCGCCCCGACCTCGTCCCCCCTCTCAGAGACCGTCCGATGATCACCGTTCTCGTCGTCGAGTTCCGCAAGCTGAACCGCTCCCTGGCGGCGGCGCTGGCCATCGCGGCGCCCTCGCTGATCGCGATCTTCATCTTCTTCAACGCGATCCGGCTCGACAGGCCCCAGGGCTGGGAGAACTCGATGATGGGGGCCGCCGGCATCTGGGCCTTCTTCATGCTGCCCATGTCGGTCACGGCCCTGACCGCCCTCGTCGCCCAAATGGAGCACGGCCCCCGGACCTGGGACCACCTGCGCGCCCTGCCCGTCCCCCGCTGGCGGCTCTACGCCGCCAAGGCGGTCTGCGTACTGGCGGTGGTCGCCGCGATGAGCGCCCTGGTCCTACTCATGTCCTGGGGCGCGCTGGCCCTGGCCGCCGCGGTCAAGCCCGAGGTCGCCCCGTCCGGCGCGTTTCAGTTGGCGGCCTACGCCGCGGTGATGGCGCGGATGTTCCTCGCCGCCATCCTCATGGTCGCCATCCAGCTGTGGACCGCCCTCCGCTTCGCCAGCTTCGTGCCCGCGCTGGTCGTCGGCATCGGCGGCACCTTCTTCTCGGTCGTGGCCACCTCGGCCAAGCAGGGGGTGTTCTTTCCCTGGCAGATGCCGGTCAACATGCTGGCGTCCGAAGCCTGGCGCGGTCAGACGGCGCTTGTCCTCGGCGGCGGCCTCGGCCTGGCGGTGCTGGCGCTGGCGATCGTGCATCTGGCCCGGCGAGAGGTGCTGTAGACGGCGAACGGCCCGGCGGCTGGTCGCCGTCCGGGCCGCCCTGTCTCACGTTCCCGTCGGCCTCACTGGCAGGCGAGGCATTCCTCGTAGTCGGTCTTGGCGGCGGCCTCGATATCCACCTTCTCGGCCTTCTCGTTGCCGGCGAAGGCGGCGCGCTGCACCGACTTGGAGCGCAGGTAGTAGAGCGACTTGCAGCCGCGCTCCCACGCCGTCCAGTGCAGCATGTGCAGGTCCCACTTGTCGACGTCGCCCGGCAGGAAGACGTTCACCGACTGGGACTGGCAGATCTCCGGGGTGCGGTCGGCCGCCAGTTCCACGACCCAGCGCTGGTCGATCTCGAAGGCGGTCTTGTAGACGTCCTTCTCGTCCTGGCTGAGGAAGTCCAGGTGCTGGACCGAGCCCTCGTGCTCCAGGATCGAGTTCCAGGTCGCGTCGTCGTTGCGGCCCTTCTCCTCGAGCAGGCGCTCCAGGTAGGGGTTCTTCACCGCAAACGTCCCCGACAGGGTCTTGTGGCTGTAGATGTTGGCCGGGATCGGCTCGATGCCGGCCGAGGTGCCGCCGCAGATGATCGAGATCGAGGCGGTGGGCGCGATCGCCAGCTTGTGCGTGAAACGCTCCATCACGCCGCGCTCGGCCGCATCCGGGCAGGCGCCGCGCTCTTCGGCCAGCAGGCGGCTGGCCTTGTCGGCCTCGCGGCGCAGGTGCTTGAAGATGCGCATGTTCCAGGACTTGGCCAGGGCCGACTCGAAGGCCACGTTCTGCTGCTGCAGGAACGAGTGGAAGCCCATCAGGCCCAGGCCCACCGAGCGCTCGCGCGTGGCCGAGTAGATGGCCGCGGCCATCTCCGGCGGGGCGCGCTGGATGAAGTCCTCCAGAACGTTGTCGAGGAAGCGCATGATGTCTTCGACGAAGGTCGGATGGTCGCGCCACTCGAGGTACTTCTCGGCATTGACCGAGGACAGGCAGCACACGGCGGTGCGCTCGTTGCCCAGGTGGTCGGGGCCGGTGTGGAGCATGATCTCCGAGCACAGGTTCGACTGGGTCACCTTCAGGCCCAGCTCGCGCTGATGCTGCGGCATGGCCCGGTTCACCGTGTCGGAGAAGATCAGGTAGGGCTCGCCGGTCTGCAGGCGGATCTCGATGATCTTCTGCCACAGGGTGCGGGCGTCGACGTAGCGCAGGATCTCGTCGTTCTTGGGCGAGCGCAGGCCGAAGGGGGCGCCGTCACGCACCGCCTCCATGAACTCGTCCGTGATGTTGATGCCGTGGTGCAGGTTCAGGGACTTGCGGTTGAAGTCGCCCGACGGCTTGCGGATCTCGAGGAACTCCTCGATCTCGGGGTGGTGCACGTCGAGGTACACGGCGGCCGAGCCGCGGCGCAGCGAGCCCTGGCTGATCGCCAGGGTCAGGGAGTCCATCACGCGGATGAAGGGGATGATGCCCGAGGTCTGCCCGGCGCCCTTCACCTTCTCACCGATGGAGCGGACCTTGCCCCAGTAGGTGCCGATGCCGCCGCCGTTGGAGGCCAGGAAGACGTTCTGGTTCCAGGTGCCGACGATGGACTCGAGGCTGTCGCCCACCGCGTTGAGGAAGCAGCTGATGGGCAGCCCCCGCCCGGCGCCCCCATTGGACAGCACGGGGGTGGCGGGCATGAACCAGAGCTTGGAGATGTAGTCGTAGACGCGCTGGGCGTGGTCGGCGTCATCGCAATAGGCGGTCGCCACCCGGGCGAACATGTCCTGGTAGCTCTCGCCGCCAAGGAGATAGCGATCCTCGAGGGTGGTCTTGCCGAAGTCGGTCAGGAGGGCGTCCCGGTCGCGATCGACCTCGACCTTGCGCACCAGCTGCAGCTGCGGCCGTTCGGCCGCCTGCGCCGCCTGCTGGGAGACCGTCCCGAAGACTTCTTTCTTAGCTGCTTCACCGCCCGACATGACTTTTACGACCCAGCCCCTGAAAAACGTCCGTTAATCCTGTTGTGCTTCCAACCACATCATCTTGTGGTCGGAAGCGCGCCCAACCCGACATATGGGGCCACAGGGTTAAGGGAGGGTCAACAGGCAGGTCGCCTCGCCGGGCAGGAAAAGCCTGTGGAAACCGGGCGCCTTTCCCGCTCGCCCTTGTGCGACAGGGAGTTCACAAGCCTGTGACAAATTCGCGGAACACGGGTCGAACCTTGGCCGTTGATGAAGCCGTGAGAGCCTCCCTCCTCAGACCCGTCGTGGCCGTGGCCCGCTTCGCGCGGGCGGAACTCGTGGTGGTGGCGGCGCTCGGCCTGCTCACGCTGTGCATCATGGGCTTCATGGAGCTGGCCGACGACGTGGCCGAGGCGGACACCCGCGCCTTCGACCAGGCGATTCTCGATTCGGTCCGGGCGCCGGGCGACCCCTCCGACCCGATCGGTCCGCACTGGCTCGAGATCGCCATGGCCGACGTGACCGCCCTGGGCGCCGTGGCGGTGCTGGGCATCGTCGCCCTCGTCGTGGCCGGGTTCCTGTTCATCCAGCGCCGGCCGCTGGCGGGCGTGACCCTGCTGACCGCCCTGCTGGGCGGCGTGGCCATGAGCCAGTCCCTCAAGCTTCTGTTCGGCCGCGAGCGCCCGCCCCTGCCCTACCAGGCGGCCGAGGCGGTGAACGCCAGCTTCCCCTCGGGCCACGCCATGCTGTCGGCCGTCGCCTACCTGACCATCGGCGCGATCGTCGCCAAGGCGCTGCCGAGGCGACGGCTGAAGACCTATGTCATGACCGTCGCCGTTCTGCTGACCCTGATCGTCGGCCTGTCGCGCGTCTACCTCGGGGTGCACTGGGCCAGCGACGTGCTGGGCGGCTGGATGGTCGGCGCCGCCTGGGCCGCCGCCTGCTGGCTGGCCGCCTGGGCCATCGAGCGCTGGCAGGGCCGCGAGGGCATGAGCCGGCCGCAGCCCGTGGCGCACCCGGCGGCGGCGGCGGCCGAGGCGGACTGACAAGCGCTCGGGAAAGCGGCCCCGCTTGCGCCCGCCCGACGCCTCGGCTACCTCCGCGCCCGTCATCGGGGAGTAGTCGCCCTCAGCTTCCAGAGGGTGGGCGCATCGACAGGCTGGAGCCCCCGGGCTCCCGGTGCGTCCGGCGGAGCGATCCGCACGACGAGACCTTTGGCTTACGCGTACCGGTTCCCAGGCGGGGTCGGCGGCGCGGAAGCCTGTGGTCCGTCCCGACCCCGCCCGAGTAGCATGCCCATGGACGCCTTCCTCGTATCCGCCGGCCTCGTGGCCATCGCCGAGATCGGCGACAAGACCATGCTGCTGGCCATCTGCCTGGCGGCGACCTGGCGAAAGCCGGTCCCCATCCTGCTCGGCATCTTCATCGCCACCCTGCTGAACCACGCCCTGGCGGCGGGGCTGGGGGCGCTGCTGGGCGCCTGGCTGCAGGGCCCGTGGATGAAGTGGATCCTGGGCCTGGGCTTCCTCGGATTCGCCGCCTGGGCGCTGATCCCGGACCAGTTCGACGACTGCCCGCCCGGCGAGCGGAAGAGCGCCTGGGGCGTGTTCGCGGCCACGACGGTGGCCTTCTTCCTGGTCGAGATGGGGGACAAGACCCAGGTGGCGACCGCGGCGCTCGGCGCCCGCTTCCCGGCCGAGGTGGCGTGGGTGGCGGCCGGGACGACGCTGGGCATGATGATCGCCAACGCGCCCGCCGTGCTGCTGGGCGAGGTCGCGGCGCAGAAGCTGCCGCTGAAGCTCATCCGCTGGGCGGCCGCCGCCTGCTTCGCGGCGACGGGGGTGTGGGTGCTGCTGGCGGGGTAGGACGGCCGGCGGTCGCCGGATGGGGCGGGCGGCTCGGCGGCGGAATCGGTCGTGCGCGTCCTCGTCCTTCGACGGGCTCAGGATGGGGACGAATGGCAGGCCTGCGCGCTGCCCCTGTTTCCGCCCGCCAGGCAGCCGCGCCGCGCCTTGTTCCTGCGCGCCTTGCGAACGCCTCAACCGGCTGAACCGCCACGATGTTTCACGTGAAACACGCCAGAACCGGTCGTGATTCGCTACGCCTCCGCCGCCTCCGCCGCCCGCGCGGCCTCGGCGAACTGGTCGAAGGCGCGGAGCGCGTCGGCGGCGTAGTTCACCGCCGGGCCGCCGCCCATCTGGATCGAGACCATCACCGCCTCGGCCACCTCCTGGCGGCTGGCGCCGGCGCGCAGCGCGCCGCGGGCGTGGTAGCCGATGCAGGCGTCGCACTGGGCCTTCACGCCGATGGCGAGCGCGATCAGTTCCTTGGTCTTCTTGTCCAGGGCGTTGGGCGCCTGGGTCTCGCGCACCAGCTGGCCGAAGGCGGACATGGCGGTGGGCACCAGCTCCTTCAGGCGCAGGGCGTACTCGTCCACCTCGGCCAGGCGCTGCTTGTAGTCCTTGGTCATCCCCGCCCCCGTCACAGGTTCAGCAGGGCGGGGTCGCCGCCCTGGGCCGCGATGTTCACCGACACCGCCCGTTCGGCAGCATAGCGCAGAAGCGCGTGCGGACCGCCCGCCTTGGGGCCGGTGCCCGACAGCCCTTCGCCGCCGAACGGCTGGACGCCCACCACCGCGCCGATGATCGAGCGGTTCACATAGACGTTGCCCGCCGGCACCAGGCGCTTCACCTCCTCGGCGAAGGCCTCGATACGCGAGTGGACCCCCAGGGTCAGGCCATAGCCGCGGCTGGCCAGCCTGCCCGCCACCTCGGCCAGGTTCTCGGGATCGTAGCGGTAGATGTGCAGCACCGGGCCGAACACCTCCCGCTCCAGGAAGTCGGGCGCCGGCACCTCGGCCACGACGGGGCCGAAGTAGTAGCCCTTGTCGCGCAGGCCGGAGACGTCGAGCTTCTTGAGGACCCTGGCCTCCTTCTCCAGGCGCACCACGTGCTCCTCGAGGTTCCTGCGCGCCTCCTCGTCGATCACCGGGCCGACGTCGGTCGACGGATCGGCCGGATCGCCGATCACCAGGGTGTCGAGAGCGCCGAGCAACCCGTTGATCAACCCTTCGGCCGAGTCCTTGGGCACATAGAGCACCCGAAGGGCCGAGCAGCGCTGTCCGGCCGAGCCCACCGCCGAGAGGATGACGTCGTCGATGACCTGCTCCCGCAGGGCCGTGGTGTCCACGAACATGCCGTTCAGCCCGCCGGTCTCGGCGATGAAGGGCACGATGGGGCCGTTGCGGGCCGCCAGCTGCCGGTTGATGCGCCAGGCCGTATCGGTGCCCCCGGTGAAGGCGACGCCGTCGATGCCCGGGTGGCCGCACAGGGCCTGGCCGACGGTCTCGCCCCGGCCCGGCAGCAGGGCGAGGAGGCGCGAGTCGAGGCCGGCCTTGTGGAAGAGCCGCACGGCCTCGGCGGCGACCAGCGGGGTCTGCTCGGCGGGCTTGGCCAGCACGGCGTTGCCGGCCGCCAGGGCGGCGGCGATCTGGCCGGTGAAGATGGCGAGCGGGAAGTTCCACGGGCTGATGCAGACGAAGACGCCGCGGCCGTGCAGCTCCAGCTGGTTGGTCTCGCCGACAGGCCCCGGCAGGACCTCCGGACCCGAGAACTGCTTCTCGGCCAGGGTCGCGTAGTAGCGGCAGAAGTCCACCGCCTCGCGCACCTCGGCCAGCGC
>DASPLM010000319.1:0-2195 GCA_035627575.1 Caulobacteraceae bacterium
GCGCAGAGGATGTCCGGCAGGCGGTAGTTGAAGCCGAGCTCCGGCTGTTCGTACCACCAGGGCCCCGGCGCGCCGTCGAGGTCGCGCTCCAGCCCGTGGCTGCGCAGGCGGCGCATGCGGGCGGCGAGCGCCGAGTCGCGCGTCGTCACCATGCCGCCCTCACCGGTGGTCAGGGTCTTCACGGGGTGGAAGGAGAAGCACACGGCGTCCGACAGGCTCGCCGATCCGACCGGACCCGCGGGCGTGTCCGTACCGACGGCGTGGCAGGCGTCCTCGACCACAGCGGCGCCCTGGCGCCCGGCCATGGCCCGGACCGCCTCCATGTCCACGGCATTGCCGCACAGGTGCACGGGCAGGATCGCCTTTACGGGCCCGGCCGCGCGGGCCAGGGCGTCGGCCAGGCCCTGCTCGGTCAGCAGGCCCGAGGCCGGATCGACATCGGCGAACACCACCTCCGCCCCCTGCATGGCGCAGACGTTGGCGGTGGCGACGAAGGTGACCGAGGGGACAATGCAGGTGTCGCCCGGCCCGACGCCGAGCGCCGTCACGGCGAGATGCAGGGCGGTGGTGCCGTTGGAACAGGCCACCGCCTCGGGCGCCTCGACCCGCTCGGCGAACGCCCGTTCGAATTGCTCCACCAGCGGGCCGGTGGTCAGGAAGTCGGCGCGCAGGGCCTCGGCGACCGCGGCGATGTCGTCCTCGTCGATGTGCTGGCGGCCGTAGGGAAGGAAAGCCGCCACGGGACGAACCTCGCCGTCAGGCATGACAGGCGTCCAGCAGGGCCAGCATGCCGTCGCCGTCCAGCATCTCGGCCTTGTCGGAAGTGTAGGCGAAGTCCTCCGGCGTACGCACGCCGGTCCCATCCTCGGCGTACGAGACGCGGGCGTACTCCACGAAGTCCGGCTCGATGGCGTAGCGGTCGCCCAGGTCCACGGTCAGGCGCGCGTCGTCGGCCGAGATCATGGCCTCGTGCAGCTTCTCGCCCGGGCGGATGCCGACGATCCTGGTGGGCAGGCCCGGCGCCATGGCGCGGGCCAGGTCGATGATGGTCGAGGCGGGGATCTTGGGCACGAAGATCTCGCCGCCGCGCATCAGTTCCAGCGAACTGAGGACGAAGCCGACGCCCTGGTCCAGGGTGATCCAGAAGCGGGTCATGCGCTCGTCGGTGATGGGCAGTTCGGTCGCGCCCTTCTCCAGCAGGCGCTTGAAGAACGGCGCGACGCTGCCGCGCGAGCCGGCCACGTTGCCGTAGCGGACCACGGAGAAGCGCGTGCCGATGTCGCCGGACAGGTTGTTGGCGGCGACGAAGGTCTTGTCCGAGGCCAGCTTGGTGGCGCCGTACAGGTTGATCGGGCAGCAGGCCTTGTCGGTAGACAGGGCGACCACCTTCTGCACGCGGTTGTAGAGGCAGGCCCGGACCACGTTCTCGGCGCCCAGCACGTTGGTGTGGATGCACTCCGAGGGATTGTACTCGGCCGCCGGCACCTGCTTCAGGGCGGCGGCATGGATGACGATGTCGACGCCGCGGAAGGCCAGTTCCAGACGGTCCCGGTCGCGCACGTCGCCGAGGAAGAAGCGGAGCTTGTCCATCTTCTCCTTGGGGAACATCTCCATCAGCTCCTGCCGCATCTCGAACTGCTTGAGCTCGTCGCGGGAGAGGATGATGACCTTCTTCGGGTCGTAGCGTTCGAGCACGCGCTGGACGAAGCGGCGGCCGAAGGAGCCCGTGCCGCCGGTCACCAGGATGGACTTGCCGTCGAGCAGGCGGCTGTCGCGGGGGGCGAAATCGCGGTGCTCGGGGGTCGGGTCGGCGTCGTACATATGCACACGTCTCGATGCTGTGCCGCGATGCTGCCGCCCAGCCCCTAAGGCGGCGTTAACGATGTTTGCGGCGGCGCTGCGGCAGGCGGTCGCGGCCGCCCCGTGCGCAGGCGCCGGGCGAGGTCGGAAACCGCTGACGGAACAAGGCTCCACGGCTCGACGAAGTAGCGGTGGAACAGCCGCCCCGGCTCGGCCAGGAAGCGGGCGAACCACTCCAGGTGCAGGGTCGCGGTCCAGCGGGGCGGGGTCGGCACCACGCCGGCCTCGTAGTCGAAGGCCGCGCCGATGGGGAAGACGACCGCGTCCGGCAGGCGGTCCCAGTTGTCGACGATCCAGCGCTCCTGCCGCGGCATGCCCATGCCGACGAACAGGAC